>DMRT01000077.1 GCA_003455235.1 Chitinophagaceae bacterium | reverse complement strand
AAAAACTGCAGATACCCACCGAAACCAGCCTCTTTGATTTCCTGGTGAAAGTGGAAACCGAAAAATCTTCTTCCACCTGATTCCTGTACTTCACCGGGAAATGCTGCCGGAAAAGTCGCCCGGCCGACAATGGCAGCGATGTATTTTTCCATTCGTCGCCTGATTGACATGTTGCCGGTGATCAAATGCTTCATTTTGTAAAGAAATGAACAGCATGAACACTCAATACGACATCATCATCATCGGCACCGGCAGCGGTGGCGGTACCATAGCCCGTAAACTGGCGGGCACCGGAAAAAAAATTCTGATCCTCGAAAGGGGTGGTTTCATCCCCAAAGAAAAACAAAACTGGGATCCGCATGAAGTGGTAACAATGGGTCGATACCGGCCTAAAGAAAACTGGTACGACCAGGATGACAAACCTTTTATGCCCTACATCCACTATAATGTAGGCGGCAACAGTAAAATGTATGGCGCTGCCTTATTCCGTTTCCGGGAAAGCGACTTCAACGAAGTAGCTCATTACGGCGGAACTTCACCGGCATGGCCGTTTGGTTATGAAGCCCTGGAACCGTATTACGACCAGGCAGAAAAAATGTACCACGTACATGGAAAAAGAGGCGCCGATCCCACCGAACCTCCGGCACGGATGGAATATCCCCTTCCTCCCTTGCCATATGAACCATTGATCCGGGACCTGGAATCAACCATGAAGCAGATAGGCTTGCAGCCTTTTCCCCTGCCGATGGGTGTAAACCTGCCGCAGGACAGTAGTAAACCTGCTTCGCCGGTGGTGCTGGAAAACTTTGATGGATTTCCCGACCTCACCGATTCAAAAGCCGATTCGCAAACTGTGGCACTCAATCATGCATTGCGGTTAAACAACGTGGAGATGATCACGCATGCATACGTGGAAAAACTGATTACGGATGAAAGCGGAAGTAAAATAATCGCTGCAAAAACAGTAGTGGAAGGAGAGGAGATATTCTTCAGCGCCGGTATATTCATTGTAGCCTGCGGAGCTGTGAACAGTGCTGCTTTGTTCTTACGCAGCGCCAGCTATGCACACCCGGCCGGGCTGGCAAATTCTTCCGGGCAGGTGGGCCGCAACCTGATGCTGCATCACAACGGATGCCTGGTGGCATTCACTAAAAAGAAAAATGATTGTGTGTTCCAGAAAAGCCTGGGCATCGCAGATTTTTATCATGGAACTGAAAACAGCGCTTTACCGCTGGGTGAAATACAGCTGATGGGACGCAATGACCCCGATACCATCCTCTGGATGGCAGAAGACATCTTCCCCGGAAAAAAATACGACGAACTCAAAGCAATGAGCATCGACTTCTGGTTAACGGCCGAAGATCTTCCTTCGCCGGATAACCGGGTTACCCTGCGGGAAGACGGCTCCATCAAAGTGCACTACACCCGTAATAATTACACCGCTTACGAAAAACTAAAAGACAAACTGAAAGAAATTTTTGTAAAACTGGGAGAGATCGACCCCGGTTACAAGGACGTGCAATGGAAAGGATACGACCTGGATGTGAGTGGCATGAGTCACCAGAACGGCACCCTCCGGTTTGGAGCCGATCCGGCCACATCGGTGCTGGACCTTCATTGCAAAACACACGACCTGGATAATGTATACGTAGTGGATGCCAGTTTCTTTCCCAGTTGCGGGGCCTTTAACCCGGCACTTACTATTGCAGCCAATGCATTGCGGGTGGGAGATCATATTATCAACAACGTTTTGCCGTTGGAAAAGGTAATGAAACCGGAAGTGGCAAGGCTGTAAAAAACACCATGGAAGAAATCGCTAAACAAATAACGCTCAGTATCAGCCACACGCTGGAGATCATGGCCGCCCTGGTGATTGCAGTTGCTTTGATGAGGCTGCTGGTCAATTCCATCCGGTCTGTACTGCAACCCGTGAGTGCTTTATCTGCGATGAAGATGCGGATGCTTTTCGGCAGCTCGGTGGCCGTTTCGCTGGAGCTGCTGCTGGGTGCCGATGTGCTGGCAACCGCCGTAGCGCCCAGCTGGGATGATATCGGAAAACTGGCGGCCATTGCCATATTGCGTACCGGGCTCAATTATTTCCTGGAAAAGGAATTGAACCATAAAAAATCTGCTGCCTGAGGTCGTACATACGACAACCATTTATGTCCTCTTTTATTCTCTTTGTATCATGAGCACAATGCCAGATAATAAAATGCAAAACCAGAACGGTAAAGCGGTTCAACAGGTAACCCTGCGGTATTACTTGCAGGAAGCGCTGGGACTTGGCATCTTCATGATCTCCGCCTGTTTTTTCAGCGCCATGCTGTTTTCGGAAAAAAGTTCCTGGTATTCATTCTTTCCGGCCTTCATGCAAAAAAATGCAGTGATGGGATTGATGATGGGAGCAACGGCGCTCTTTATATTTTATTCACGGTGGACATCCCCCAGCGGTTCTCACATAAACCCGGCGGTAACACTTACCTTCTTACGCCTGAATAAAATAAGCCGGTATGATGCGTTCTTTTACATCCTCTTTCAATTTGCCGGCGGAACACTGGCAGTATATATGATGCAATGGCTGATGGGAGATGTTCTCACCGCTTCGCCGGTACGTTCTGCGGTAACGGTTCCTGGTAAATACGGAACCACCTGGGCACTGCTCACAGAATTTATCATTGCTTTCATCACCATGAACATGGTATTGTTTACATCCGGCCACGAGCGCCTGAAAAAATATACAAAGCCTTTTTCTGCCTGCCTGGTATGTACCTGGGTGATCGTGGCAGGGCCGGTATCGGGTTTTGGAATGAACCCGGCACGATCCTTTGCCAGTGCGTTGCCGGCACATGTGTGGACGGCCTGCTGGATATACCTGGTCATTCCCCTGGCCGGTATGCTGGGCGCTGCAGAATTTTATTTATTGTTTAAAAAAAAGAGCCGGCGGCTGAAAGTGGTGCACCGGCAATACGAAACAGCTATAAAAAACAGGTGTCAACATGAAACGGAGTTTACAATTATTACTGGTTAGTTTTTTATTCGGCAGCCTGGCGTATGCACAGGTAACGAAGGTGGAAGCCATCGGCATCACCGTAAAAGACATGACCCGTTCGGTACAGTTTTATACCGGTGTACTGGGATTTAAAAAGGTTTCGGATGTTGAATACAAAGGAACCGGACCGGAAAAGCTGGAAGGCTTGTTTGGCATCAACATGCGGGTGGTACGCCTGCAGCTGGGCGAAGAATTCATCGACCTCATCGATTACCTCACGGCCGGCGGCCGCAGTATTCCCGAGAACCAGGCAAGCAATGACCTGTTCTTTCAGCACATTGCCATTGTGGTAAGCGATATGGACGAGGCGTTTAATCAGTTAAAAAAATTCAATGTGGAATATGTATCCACGTCGCCGCAAACCCTGCCGCAAAGCAATACAGCCGCAGCTGGTATACGGGCCTTTTATTTTCATGATGCGGATGGTCACAACCTGGAGCTGATCTGGTTCCCCAAGGGCAAAGGAAATCCGAAGTGGCAATTGGCTCATGGGAAAATATTCCTGGGCATCGATCATACAGCGATCGCTGTAAGCAGTACTGATGCGAGTCATACATTTTACCAGGATGTTCTGGGCATTGAACGGAAAGGGGATAGCTGGAATCATGGCGATGAGCAGGAACACCTGAACAACGTGAAAGGGGCCAGCCTGCACATTACCGGCTACCGGGCCGCTGCCGGTCCCGGTGTGGAATTTCTGCAGTACCTGGAACC
>DMRT01000071.1 GCA_003455235.1 Chitinophagaceae bacterium | reverse complement strand
TAGAATGATTCCGACCACTGCCAATCGCTTATTCTCAGAGCGCCTCCCTAAGAAGCCAAAAAATACACCCGCCCCGCCCAAGAATGTCCCTGCAATGGGAACCAAACCTGCACACAAACTAAAGACGCCCAAACCAATTGAAAGCAAGGCATAAAATTTATTAAATCGTTCTTCCGGGTCGAGAGAAGCGGGGTCCGTTTGCATAGCTATTCTTCTTCACCAGAAAGTAACTTAATTCGTTCCCACGGCTTAAGGCTTTCATCTTCAGCCAATAAACTCTTTAGTTCATAAAGTTCATCACGCAGAGCCGCTGCTTTCTCAAATTCAAGATTCTTTGCCGCGTCCTTCATCTGCTTTTCCATTTCTTCCCGGGATGTACCGGGTGCATAGGTGGGAAGGAAGTAAGCGCCGTCTTCGCTGAACTGCGAATTCAGGTAGCTTAAAATACTGTCTTGTTTGGGAGTATATTTCTGCTGCGCCTCATGAAGATTGAGGGCGCCCCAGGTAAGAAACTGCCATACAAAAAGAATCAGGCCGCCAACAAGAGCGCCTACGATCATTTTTTTCATATTACAAGTTTTGGTTAAGACGAACAAAATAGAAAATAAAAACGGGATTTGAAATAGCTGTTTCTCCCAATGGCAGAAATGGAACACCCAACGGCAGCGCCCGTAATACCAGTAACCATTATTGCACCGCTCATTTTTGCAGTATATCTTTGGTATCGTTTTTCAGTAAATCAGTAATCACATGCCCATCTACATGGACGTTCATATTGTTCCAGGCGTAAAGGCGAAAGGCGTCGCCGAAGCGCACAGCAAAGACCTGGCCCACCAGGACGATTTCCAGTGCAAATGCATGACCTACTGGATTGACGAGGAACGGGAGAATGTATTCTGCCTCATTGAAGCCCCCAACAAAGAAGCCGTGGAAGAAATGCATGGCAAGGCGCACGGACTCATTCCCAACCGGATCATCGAAGTAAGCCCGGATGTGGTTTCATCCTTCCTCGGTAGGATATACGACCCGGAGGAAGCAGCCACCACCGACGACGGACTGAAAGTTTTTCATGACCCGTCCTTCCGGGTGCTGCTGGTTACAAAAACCACGGATCCCGTTTTACTCAAAGAAAAGCTGGGTGAGGGGCAAACACATGCATTGTTAAGCCGGCACAATGAGATCATTCGCCGGAACGGGGTGGCAGCCGGCGGACGGGAAGCTGAGCATGTAGGTACCGGTTTTGTGATTTCCTTTACCTCGGCCACCAAAGCCGTTTCCTGTGCCATAAATATACTGCATGAGATGCAGGAGGGAGAAGTGGCCTCTACCGGTTTCCGGATGGCACTCACCGCCGGAGAACCCGTTGACAAAAGCAATACAATTTTTGGCGATGCACTGAAGCAGGCCGGTTATATGTGCAGCATTGCACAGGATATGCAGATGGTGATAGCGCCTTCGGTGAAGGAACTGGTAAGTAAAGATCATTTTCAAACAAGGCAGCGGCACCTGTTGTTGCTGTCGCCGCAGGATGAGTCATTACTGGTTTCGCTTTTCACTAACCTGGAAGCAAACTGGCAGAACGCTGAGTTCGACATTGAGGACTATTGCCAGGCCATGGCCATGAGCAAATCGCAGTTATACCGCAAAACCATTGTGCTTACCGGCATGTCGCCGAATATACTGCTCAAGGAATTCCGGCTCGAAAAAGCCAAGGAACTTATGAAGAAGCAGCGCTGTTCCATTTCGCAGATCACCTTCGATTCCGGCTTCACCAGTCCTTCGTATTTCACCAAGTGCTTTAAAAAGAAATACGGCCTGCTGCCCATGGCCTATCTCGACCGGATGCATTGATACCGGCGCTGAATTATTTTTACCATTTCCTGAACGGATTGTTTTATTCCATCCTTTATGGCTGCCTGCTGACCTGATTTTATCATTTATTGACCGTTTTCTTTCAGCCACCTTTCCATTCATTGAACGATTTGTTACAGTTCGCCGGCCGTTCCGGATAGTAGCTTTGCTTCATCATTCACAATTAAAATAAACAACATGAAACTTGTCACTTTCCGCAGCGCCCTCCTGGCAGGCATCCTTTTTTTTACAGGCCTCACCGCCACGGCGCAAAAAACAAACAATTCATCACAAACAAAAAACAAAACAGAAATGAAAACCTATCTCATCGAACGTGAAATACCCGATGCCGGTAAACTCACCCCCGAACAACTGAAAGGCATCTCCCAGAAATCCTGTTCCGTGATCACCGAACTGGGACCCGACATCCAATGGATCCACAGCTATGTAACCGGCAATAAAATCTATTGCATTTATAAAGCGACCAATCCCGAGGTCATCCGGGAACATGCCAAGCGGGGAGGTTTTCCTGCCAATACCATCGTGGAAGTGGCAACCACAATCAGTCCGGCAACAGCAAAATAAACCAGCCTGCTGCATGTGAACCACATAGGCACATAGCTACCTGATCTATGTTACTATGTGGTTCATTTTATTTTGTTTGATTGAATTTTGTTTGCACATTCACCCCCTTCACCAGTGTTTGGTATACCACGCAGTATCTTTCTGTGAGCTTTGCCAGGCTCGCCAGCTGTTCATCGCTGGCCCCCGACCCGATATCGAAGTAAAGCCGGATCGCTTTGAAACCAACGGGTGATTCTTTTGATACCCCCAGCGTTCCTTTAAAATCCAGGTCGCCCTCGGCCCGGATTACTGCATCACCAAGTTCCACGCCATTGGCCGTTGCCACCGCCTGTAAGGTTACGCCGGCACAGGCCACCAATGCTTCCAGCAGCATATCGCCGGAGCAGGCCAGCAGCCCGTTTCCGCCGGTAGCGGGATGAAGCCCGGCTTCCACAACAGCCCTGCCCGTATCCACTTTGCAGGAAATTCCTTCACCCGCTTTGCCCTGTGCTTTTAACGTGATTACGGCGGCACCCGGATCTTCCCGGTATTTATCTTTCAACGGAGCCTGCAGGTTCTTTAATTCAGCAGCGTTCATAAAAAATGATTTAAGTACTTCATTAAAATTATCGAAATTCAGGTTACCGCCTGTATAAACAGGAAAAATGCTTCACCCGTTAAGCTTATTTTAGTGTAGCTATATACTACAATCATATGAATCGTAATGCATTTCTTCTCCTGTTTATCATTCCCTTGGTAATTTCCTGCAGAAATAATCCAGGCATCGAAGCATCGAGGCAGGAGATCACCCGCCTCCTGCTGCAGGAGCGCAAGGCCCATTTTGACCGGAACGTGGATCTCTTTGTATCTGAATTTGCCGACAGTATGCTGTCGGTAAACCGCGGAAAAGTGAACATCATGTCTCCGGCAGAAAATAAAAAAAGAATCACGCCGTATTTCGGCAGTGTTTCATTCCTTAAATGGGATGATGTGGCAGAACCCATCATACGCTTTTCAGACGACGGCTCCCTGGCTTATGCGGTTGTGCAAAAACTGGTGATCGTTACCTATCCCGACAGCCTTGGCAAACCTTTGTACGATACCACACATTATGCCTGGACGTCCATCTACCGCAAACAGCAGGGAACCTGGAAAGTAGAGGCGAATATTTCCACCAATAAATGATTCATTCACCCCCATATAATATAATAACACATGACAACCCGGAAACTTAAACCTACCAGTATTGAAGAATACATTGACGCAGCCCCGCCCGATGTACAGGAACGGCTGTGGAAACTGCATCAATGCATCCGGAAAGCAGCACCGGGTGCTGCCGAAGGATTGAAATGGAACATGCCTGCATATTCATACCAGAAAATACTGGTAACATTTGCTGTTTTCAAAAAACACATTGGTTTTTATCCCATGCCCTCTGCCATGGAAGCATTTGCCAAAGACCTGGCAGGATATTCAACTGCTTCCGGTTCTGTTCAGTTTCCGTTGGACAAACCATTGCCGCTTCCATTGATTGGAAGAATGGTTAAATTCAGGGTGAAGGAAAGCAGCGAAGGAACAATCAAGTGGCGCTCCTGAACAGGTTGTCAGTAATTTAATTTGGCTTCAGGTACAGTAGGGTTGTATCTTACCACATAACAAATCAATCGGTATGCGCAAAGGGGCTTTCTTTTCCATGGCAGCATTTTCTGTTGCTGCTTTGCTGGCTTTCCGTTTTATGGCAGAACCGAAGCAGGTTGTTCTCAACACGGCCCAATACAAAATAAAAAAAGCGATCAGCTGCCGGCCCGACTGGAAGGATCTTAACACCTGGATCGAAGAGTCTGACATTCCGCCTATACCAGGCGCCGGAAACTACCAATGGAAAATTTCCACCCGCAGCGACAGTGCCCAGTTCTATTTTAACCAGGGCATCAATATGTACTACGGCTTTCATATCATCGAAGCCATGGCCTCCTTCAAAAAAGCGGAACGCTTCGATCCTTCCTGTGCTATGTTATACTGGGCACAGGCACTTGGTTATGGTCCAAACATCAACGACTTTGGTTACCGGGCTTCGCCTGAAGCACTGGCCGCGGTGAACAAAGCAAATGAATTATCCGGCAACGCCAGCGCTTTTGAAAAAGCACTGATCCATGCCATGTCGGTTCGCTATACGGCTGATTCCACCGATGTAACCCGTACACAACTGAACCAGGTATACAGTGATGCGATGAAGAAGTTGCAGGACAAATTCGGATCACTGGCCGATGCACAGGCATTGTATGCCGATGCCATGATGCTGCAGCATCCATGGGATCTCTGGAATACCGACGGAACACCCAAAAGCTGGACGCCGCTCATCCGGTCTACACTCGAAAAACTGCTGGCAAAATTTCCCGATCACCCGGGTGCCAATCATTATTATGTACATGTGATGGAACCTTCGCCCTACGCCTCACTGGCATTGCCAAGTGCCAACAGGCTCGGAGTCACCAATCCCGGTCTTTCGCACCTCGTGCACATGCCCTCGCACATTTACCTGCGTACGGGGAATTATGCAAAGGGAGTGGAAGTGAACATCACTGCCGTGAAAAGTTACCAGCGTACCATTCCCCTGTATGCACCGGTAACAGGAGCCGACTTCCTGTACAATATCCACAACCTTCACATGAAAACGAACAATGCCATGATGATGGGCAGTTATTCCATCGCTGATGCCGCCGCACAGGAAACAAAAAATGCCGTTCCGGCCGATTACCTATCAGCACCAGCGCCCATGGGCAGCTATATGCAGTACCTCAGCATGACGCAGCTGTTTGTATATATCCGCTTTGAGAAATGGGATGAATTGCTGAAGCTGAAACAACCGGCTGTGCCGGAAATATATGCCGGGCTGCTGTATCATTTTGGAAGAGGAATGGCTTTTTCGGCCCGGCAGAAATTTGATGAAGCGGGAAAAGAACTGGACCAGCTGCGGGAACTGATGAAAGACAGTTCGCTGCTGGTTCCGCTTACGCCTTTTTCCCCGGCAATAGAAGGAGCCAGAGTGGCCGAACAGTTATTGCTGGGCGCCATTCACCTCGACCGGAAGCTGTACGACGGCGCCATCCGTCATTTTAAACAGGCCGATTCCATCGAAGCAAACATGGTATACAACGAGCCCCGCGACTGGCTGCTGAACCCCAAACATTTCCTGGGCGATGCATACCTGCAGAAAGGTGATGCCGTTAATGCCGAAAAGGTCTTCCGCAAAGACCTGCTTTATAATAATGAAAATGGCTGGGCACTGCGTGGATTGTATCAATCACTGCTGGCACAGAACCGAAAGGCCGAAGCATTGCGGGTAAATGCAAGATGGAGAAAGGCATTTGAAAAAGCGGATGAGAAATAACGGCTTCCCTTTTACCGGCCGCTAAATCCGTACTTTTGATTCCTGAACAGGAACCCATGAGCAACAATCCCCCGGCTGAAAAAACAGCATTCACCCCATACCAGCTTTTAGTGATCATCTTACTCGGACTTACCCAGTTTACCGTGATCCTTGATTTTATGGTGATGAATCCATTGGGGGATATGCTGATGAAATCCATGTCGCTCACCACAAGGCAATTTGGTTTTGCCGTATCCGGGTATGCATTAAGTGCCGGGGTGTCGGGTTTGCTTACGGCAGGCTTTGCCGATAAATTCGACCGCAAAAAATTATTGCTCTTCTTTTATATTGGTTTTATAGCCGGTACCTTATTCTGCGGGCTGGCCACCAGTTATCCCATGCTGCTGGCGGCACGCATCATCACCGGTTTGTTTGGCGGAGTGATCGGTTCTATTTCGCTCGCCATCATGGCCGATCTTTTTCCACTGGAACAAAGAGGCCGGGCCATGGGCATCATGCAGATGGGTTTTGGTGCCAGCCAGGTGCTGGGTATTCCCATCAGCCTTTACATTGCCAATCACTGGAAATGGCAGGCGCCCTTTATCATGATCGTAATACTGGCCTTCATCATCTGGCTGATCGTGGTAATCAAAATGCAGCCTGTTGATAAACACCTGGCGTTGAAAAATGACAAAACGGCCATCACCCATCTCTGGCATACCCTGCGCCTGCGCAATTACCGCATTGGATTTTTAACCACGGCGCTGATGTCGCTTGGTGGTTTTATGATGATGCCCTGGGGCAGCGCCTTTGCCATCAATAACCTCGGTGTTACCAACGAACAGCTGCCCATTCTTTTCATGGTGAGTGGAGTGGCTTCTTTAGTGATTATGCCCCTGGTGGGGAAACTAAGCGACCGCTTTGATAAGTTTACCATCTTTACCATTGCCGCTGTTTGGATGATGATTACGGTAGTGATTTACACCCATCTCGGCCGGGTGCCATTCTGGTTCATCATCGTAATGAACATTGTGATGATGATTGGTATCCTCAGCCGCATGGTTCCTGCCATGGCATTAACAACGGCATTGCCGCAGATGCAGGACAGGGGTGCTTTCATGAGTATCAACACTTCGCTGCAGCAAATGGCCGGCGGACTGGCGGCAGCAGTGGGCGGGGTGATTGTGGTGCAGAAAAGCAAAACCAGTCCGCTCCAGCATTTCGACACTCTCGGTTTTGTGATCGTGGGTATTATTCTTATCAGCATCTTCATGGCATACCGGGTAAACCGGATCATCCAGGCAAGGAAACAGGTAAAGCCTTTATAATAAAAATACCGGAAATAAAAAGCGGGCATGGGTTCATGCCCGCTTTGAGTTAAATTAGCGGATAAATAGCCATTCATCAACCATCTTCGTGCATATCGCCGTTTCCTGTTTTCCCTGCTGTTTGTTATGCCGGTATTGATTGCATCAGCCAATGATGGCATACATCCTTTGCCCCGGGTAAAACATATGATTCTGCCGGATGCCGGGCCTGTTTTCTGCACCATTCCATTCAGCCGGGCCGGCAACCTCATTTTGATAAAAGCAAAAGCCGATACCACCGAAGGCAATTTCATTCTCGATACCGGTGCCCCGGGCCTGGTACTGAACCTGACCTATTTCCGCAGCTATCCATCCATCACCGAAGCGGGTGAAGAACAAAGCGGCATCACCGGTGCCGTTTCATCGGTAAAAAAAACGCAGGTCGGAGTGCTCAGCTTCGGTTGCATAAAAAGCCAGGCCGTATCTGCTGACCTGCTCAACCTGGGCCATCTCGAAAACACCCGGGGCATACGCATCTTTGGATTGATCGGGCTGGCACAACTGATGGCTTATGAGCTCATCATCGATTACGAAAACAGTGAACTTCATTTCCGGAAATCTTCCAGGAGGGAATCCATTACCGAAAGAAATCCGTTGCTGGCAGATACCTCGGCTTACAGCACTGTGTCCATTGAAATATGGAATCATAAACTAACCACCCGTACGGTACTGGCCGGCAAAAAGCTTCGGCTGATGATTGACTCCGGCGCCGAGTCAAACCTGCTCGACAGCCGGTTACCCGATAAGATTTTCGACAACGTGGAGATCCTGCGACGTATCCAGCTTACCGGTGCCGGCGAAAAAAAAGTGGAAGCCCTGTATGGGAATCTCAATAACCTGCAGATCGGTAACCAGCTCACCGGCAGCCTGCCCGTGATCATCACCAACCTGGAAAAAACATGCCTGGCCGAGAACAGTTGTATCGACGGCATTTTGGGATTTGATTTTCTTTCATTGCATAAAATAGGATTTAACTTTGTAACCAGTAAAATGTATATATGGAAATGAGGCGGACCGATACAAACAAATATAGATGGCTGAAAGCATGGGTGATGCTGTTGCTGCTGCTGGCACCCTGGCAGCTGCATGCCCAGCAGCCGGTTCGTTCGTATACCGTGAAGAACGGGAAGATGTTCATAGCCCTTGGCAAGGATATCCAAAAAGCATCACTCGACAGTTTTGTTTCCCGGTACGAATTGTATGACCTCGACCTGTCTGCCTGCATCAGCACCGGAGTAACAGATACCCTGAAAAAACTTGGCTGGAAGATCGACATCAACAACAATGAACTCTTTGTTATCAGTAAACCGCTGTTCAGCGCCGACAACATCAATAATGCAGCCGACAAAATTATCTTCACTCAAAAATCAGGCGACCCGGCGCCCATGGCACAGGTGCATTTTGGCTACAACCGTTTCCGCAACAGGCAGGCATTTGAAGCCACTGATTCCACCGTCAATTTCTTTTTGAGGGGAAACGCCAACGCCGCCCGTGTATTGCTGGCTGGCAGTTTTACCAACTGGCAACCGG
>DMRT01000296.1 GCA_003455235.1 Chitinophagaceae bacterium | reverse complement strand
CCGGCCAGTTGTATCAGCACAAGCACGTGATCATTATCGGCGCCGCTGAGTGAGCGCAAAAGCGGCGACTCTGCCCAGGCCCGTACGGATAAACCACCCAGTATAGAAGGCAGCACGGCTCCCTGAATGGTTTGCTTTAAAAAGTTTCTGCGTTGCATAATAACGGTATTGGATTGATTAACTCAAATGGTATTCGGGCAGGTTCATGATATATTTATACAGCGACTTCAATCTCGTTAACACAATATCACGGGCCGCCATATCGGTTGGATTGGCTTTGTAAGCATCCCAGGCATTGGTCCAGTAATAATCCTGCAACTGCCCGCTTAATAAAATGGAACGCTTGATGAATTCTTTTGCACTGGCTGACAACGGGTATCGCAGCAATATCTCCAGGGATTGATCAATCAATCCGTTCGGGTTACCCGGACTTGGCAGCTGGTCGGCAAAAGCAATCGGGTCAACAACAATTGTTTGCATATTATACGTGATGCCATCGGCAATCATGCGGTCGGTGAAAATATTACGCCGTGTGTAAGTGGCGGTGTTCACCCACAGTTCATGAAAAGCCGGTGCCTGGTAATAAGCATACCATCCCGCCACTTCGGGGATGGAACCCAACTCCTGCTGCATCTCACCTGCTTCATAACGCAGGGCCTGCCATACGGCATAGGTGGCTGCATTATCGGATGCCGTAGGAAGCGTTACGTTGAATTCATGACAATGACCGATCACAAAATCAAGCGGACTTTTAATGACACAGGCCGATGAGTAAACCATATCATAAAAATGCCGACTCTTAAACAGCACGGACAATACCGGGCTGATATCAAAATTGCCGGAGCGGAGAAGCTGCGCCAGCGGGGTAATGATCGTTTGCTCAATATCATTATCAATCTTATAATAAATAAAATACCGGTAAATCTTACGGCAGATATGTTTGGATACTTCTTCCTGCTGGAAGATCATGTCCAGCAACGCATCCACCTCAGTGGCACCGTTGGGCCCGCTGTAACCGGTAATGATGCGGTTTCCATAGAAAGAGGAGAATTCCTTGTTGGTAGAGTCGTGTTTGCCGGCGTCGAAGAAATAAGTAAATGTGGTGGGGCTAACCGTATGACCGGTAAGCACCAGCGCGGCAGCTTTCACATCGTCTTCGGAATAATGCGAATCAGGGCCCTTTCCGGCAGTATATAATTCCTGCAGCTCCCTTGCATAGTTTTCATTCGGCGATCCTTTTACGTTACTGTCGCCGTTTAAAAAAAACAGCATGGCCGGGTCAAGCGTGATGGCTTTGGCCATACTTTTGAAATTACCAAGTGCATGCTGGCGAAGGGTAAGATAATGGTCGTACCAGAAACGTGCTTTGATCTTATCGCTGCTGATAGAAGTATCGGTGGCAAAGTGATTGTGCCAGAACACCACCATCTTTTCATGGATGGAACGGTTAGAGCTCAATACCTGTCCCAGCCACCATGTTTTAAATGAATCAATCCGTTTTTCATTGAGGTCTTTATCAGCCAGTGCAACCCCGGTATTGATCCAGGTTTGCCAAAGCGCTACACCGGTTGGATCGGTATACCCGTTCACGCTGTAATTGTTCAACGGAACAGTAGATGGAGCCGGGGCCGGTTGCAGTATTTCATCCACTGCTTCCGCCATTGTTCTGCTTTTAAAATAATTTACATCCGTAAGTCTCGCTCCGAACAGGGTTCGTTTAAGCAGGTGAACAACCTGGGCGGTATCCCAGGTTCCCGTGTATTCCTGCAAACCTTCGGCAAAAACAAGAGAAGATTTTTTTTCTGCAACCAGTTGCGGCTTTGATCCGACCGGCTTTACGGGCAGTGTTTCGTTCATAAGAGTGCGGTTTAATAACTTGAAAAGAACACCGGTTAATCAGGGCCCGGCATTATTTTTTGCATGGATGATCCAGAAGCTGTTTTCTGAATAGTAAGGGTGATCCAGGGGTGATAAGGAATAACAAAAATGCTGCCAGCCGGGTTTTATTCATCAAATACTGAATAAATTTTTCCATTAGCCAGTATAAGTGTTTTGGTTTTCGTGAAATTACTTACCCGTATCGTAAAACTACCTTCGATATTTCCGTCACGTTTCTTTTCCAGCTTTGTCAGTTTCACCACATTGATGGTATCGGTTGCTGTATTTGAATAAGTATTGCCTGACGAATCGGTGTAGCTGGCCAGTATTTGCGCACCGGTATACGTTCTTGCACTATCGCCGGTAACCCTGATCACGAGACTTGTTTTGTTGGAAATGCTGTCGGGCAGCTTTCCATCAATAGCAGTGGTAAGCAGTTGATTGATTGTTTCCCTTCTGCCGGATGTAATGGAAAGCTTTACCGGTATGGTATCCTGCTGAAAGCTGATGTAAAAATCCGTTACCACCGGTTCGGGTTGCGGGGTAAGCGCATCCTGTTTTTCGCAGGAAGTCAGTATTAAGATTGTAAGAAGGAATAATAATCCTGCGGGAGAAAAAAAATTCAGAAGCTGTTTCATAGGTGTGCGGTTTCAGAAATCATTTCCTGCAATATCAATGCCACATTGCCTGTAAAAAAATCCCGGCGCAGGGCCGGGATGTTATTTTTTGATCTGAACATATTTTATTACAACAGTTTCTTTATCTCCTCCACCAGCTCGCCTTTGGTGATGGGTATGCCCATGACTTTATTGTACGGCTTTGCATCCACAAAATAAATATCACGGATGATCTTCACCAGCTGACCATTGTTGATCTCGGGCACCAGTACCGTATCAAAATTCTTCAGCATGTCACCGAGGTTTTTAGGGAAGGGCCTGATGTAACGCAGGTGTGCATGCGATACCGCATGACCGGCTTTTTGCAATTCCGCACAGGCGCTCTTGATGGCACCGTATGTACTTCCCCATCCCAGTACCAGCACTTTGCCTTTAGCGGCTCCGCTGTCTAATGTTTGTTCGGGGATATAGTTGGCGATCATATCCACCTTTGCCTGCCTTGTCTTCACCATATGCTGGTGATTATCGGGATCATAACTGATATTGCCTGTTATGTCCTGTTTTTCCAAACCGCCCACCCGGTGCTCCAGGCCGGGAGTTCCGGGCACTGCCCAGGGACGGGCAAGTTTTTCATCACGCTTATATGGTTGGAAATTTTCTGCGGTTCCGTTTTTAGCGAATTCCACTTTTATTTCAGACAGGTCGGCAGAGGAAGGAAATTTCCAGGGTTCGGCGCCATTGGCAATATAGCCATCGCTTAAGAACATCACCGGCGTCATGTGCTGCACCGCAATCTTTGTTGCTTCATATACCGCATCAAAACAATCGCTGGGTGTGGAAGCCGAAACAACCGGCATCGGGCATTCGCCGTTTCTTCCATAATATGCCTGCATCAGGTCGCTTTGTTCTGTTTTTGTCGGCAAGCCCGTGGAAGGACCGCCCCGCTGAATGTTTACAATCACCAGGGGGATTTCGAGCATTACGGCTAAACCCAGGGCTTCTCCTTTCAATGCAATACCCGGACCGCTGCTGGTGGTTACACCCAGGGCACCTCCGTAGCTGGCGCCGATGGATGAAGTGATGGCCGCAATTTCATCTTCGGCCTGGAATGTTTTTATTCCGAAATTTTTATACCGGCTCAGCTCGTGAAGAATGTCGCTGGCAGGTGTAATGGGGTAACTTCCGAGGAATAAAGGCAGCCCGCTTTTTTGTGAAGCCGCAATCAACCCATAGGCAAGGGCCTGGTTACCCATGATGGAACGGTACGTACCCGGTTCCATTTTTGCCTTCTCTACTTTATAGCGGGTGGTGAAGGTTTCGGTGGTATCGCCATAATTAAACCCGGCCTGTAATGCCCGGATATTACTTTCAAGTATCTCCGCTTTTTTACCAAACTTCTCTTTCAGAAACCCGATGGTGCTTTCCATATCCCGGT
Source organism: Chitinophagaceae bacterium (assembly GCA_003455235.1). Taxonomy (GTDB): domain Bacteria; phylum Bacteroidota; class Bacteroidia; order Chitinophagales; family Chitinophagaceae; genus Ferruginibacter. The sequence goes on along the minus strand of DMRT01000296.1, from coordinate 15,420 downwards.
TGTACATCCAGTATAAAAAACCAAGCACAAACATATTCTTGGCCCGGTCCTTTTCTTTTACCCCCATCGTGATATCTTTCAGCGCTTCCCGGGTCATCTTTGTCACATCCATGCGTATTACTTCATAATTTCCCAGGCTTCCGTCCTCCAGTGGATTCACTCCTTCGGGATAATTGGCGAGGCGTAAATTCTTGGCATCAAACCCGTCTTCATTGGCAATGATCTTGCCACCGGGTTTCAATCCTTTGAGGTTTGTTTTTAATGCAGCAGCATTCATTGCCACCAGCACATCACACACATCACCCGGTGTAAATATCCGGTCGGATGAAAAACGGAGCTGGTATCCGCTCACACCAGGCAGGGATCCCTGCGGCGCCCTGATCTCCGCCGGGAAATCGGGGAACGTGGCCAGGTCGATACCCAGCAGGGCCGTATTATTGGAAAACTGTGTTCCGGTTAGCTGCATACCATCGCCGCTGTCGCCGGCAAACTTGATCACTACATCGCTTAAAACTTCCTGTTTCATTGTTCCTTTTATTAGTGGGGCTAAGTTAACGATTTACCCTTTTTAAAAATCACGACATTCATCATATTTTGAGCTGACAAATACTCAATCTGAAATTAATCAATTAGGTTTGCCAAAATTCTTCCGGATGTACGACCTGCATGATTTCCTGGCTCCCATCGACATTCACCAGCTTAATGGTGACGGGGGGTATAACGACGGGCAATTAGCCAAACACATAAGCGCTTATGAGACTGTTTTTCCCGACCTGAACAATGCCGATATCATACTGGCAGGCGTTGGCGAAACCCGGGGCAGCGGTACCAATGAAGGAGATAGCAATGCCGCCAATAAGATCCGCCGCCAGTTATACCACCTGCATTACTGGCATACCGACATCCGCATTGCCGATATCGGAAACATCAAAACAGGCGCCACACTCAACGACAGTTATGCCGCCGTAAAAACGGTGCTGGCCGAAATGCTTCGGCTGAAAAAAACCGTAGTACTGCTGGGCGGCTCACACGACATCACCCTGGCGCAATACTTTGCGTATAAAGAATTGAACCAGGTGATTGAAGCCACCTGCATCGACTCTACCATCGACCTGCGGGGAGAAAGCCCCCTGCGCAGCGAGAATTTTTTAATGGAACTGCTTACCAGTGAACCCAACCTGGTAAAACATTATAACCACATCGGCTTTCAAAGTTACTTTGTTCATCCCCGCATGCTGGAGACCATGGACAAACTGCGTTTTGACTGCCACCGGGTAGGCATTGCCAAAGAAAATATCGAAGAAATGGAACCGGTGATCCGCAATACCCATTTATTAAGTTTCGACATCAGTGCCATCAAATACAGCGATTCGCCGGCCAGCCGGCAAAGCGCCAATGGCTTTAGCGGCGAAGAAGCCTGCGCCCTGGCCCGCTATGCCGGGATGAGCAGCAACCTGAGCAGCTTCGGCATATATGGTTATTTGCCCCAGCTGGATACACATGACCTCAGCGCCAAACAAATTGCACAGATGCTCTGGTATTTCATCGATGGCAGGAGCCGCAACAAACACGAAGCCGCCATGGATGACCGTCACAGCTTCAATGAATTTCACACCCGGTTTACCGAGGTAGAATCGGTATTCCTGCAGAGCAAACGTACCGGCCGCTGGTGGATGCAGCTGCCCGACAAAAAATTCATCGCCTGCAGCTACAATGATTACCTGCACGCCAGTCATAACGAAATACCCGAACGTTGGCTGCGGGCACAGGAAAGAAATTAAGCCCCTGTGCCCTGAAGGGAAATAATGCAGAAGCCCGAATTGAAAAAACGAAACGTACATGAATCTTCGTCATTTCTTATTCTTTGTTCCGTGTTCAATATTGATTCTTGTTTCCTGCTCGGTATCCAAACAAATCTCCAAACAAGCCAATGCCATTTTGCTGAACGATACTGCCATCCGCCAGGGACATATCGGCATCTGCATATATGAACCGGCCACCGGTAACTACTGGTACCAACACAATGCCGGTAAGTACTTTATTCCCGCCAGCAATACCAAACTGTTTACGTTGTATGCCGGAATGAAATACCTCGGTGACAGCCTTGTGGCGGCAAGGGTAAAAGAAAGCGGCACCGATCTGTCTGTTTACCCTTCCGGCGATCCCAGCTTTCTGAATGCGGAGTTTCCATCTCAACCGCTGTTCCGGTACCTGCAGTCTTTTAAAACCATTTATGTAAACAACAATGCGTGGAGATCAGACGCACTTGGCTATGGATGGGCATGGGACGATTATAATGAACCGTACATGGCCGAACGGTCTTCCCTGCCGGTATACGGGAATCTCATGACGTTCTCACTAAATAATGGAACCATCCATGTAACCAGTAACAGTGCCGACCTGTTGCCGAACGAAGGTTTAGACAGCCCGGTAAAGTTTGATCCCGAAACAAAAAAGGTTTCGTCTGACAGGTTTATTATTGAGCGGCGCTATGGCAGCAACGATTTTTATGTAAAAGATGCCGGCGCTTCGTTCCGTAAAACTTCCATTCCGTTTCAAACAGGTGGCGATTTTGTTTCTCAGCTTTTGAAAGACACCCTGCATGCCGAAGACGTTACGTTCTTCCGCTCTTCAAAACCAGGTACGGATTTATCCGGAACCCGGTTGATTCACTCGCAGCCTTCCGATTCATTATTCAGGCCCATGATGTACCGCAGTGATAATTTTTATGCCGAACAAACCCTGCTCATGGCCAGCAACGAACACCTGGGCTATATGAGTGATGAAAAAATGATTGATACCTTATTCAAATCTGATCTGAAAGACATTCCCCAAAAGCCAAAATGGGTGGACGGAAGCGGGCTGAGCCGGTACAACCTGTTCACCCCACAGTCCTTTGTATATATATTAAATAAGATGAGGAATGAATTCGGCTGGGACCGGATGAAGGCGGTTTTGCCAACCGGCGGCCAGGGTACGCTATCTTCATATTATAAAAAAGAAACCGGTTTTATCTACGCAAAAACAGGCACCCTCAGCAATAATTGCTCGCTGAGCGGTTACCTCATTACCCGTAAGGGAAAGCTGCTGATCTTTTCTGTACTTACCAATAATTACCCCACCGGGGCCACCCCGGTACGCCGGGCCGTAGAGCGGTTTTTAGTAGGAATCCGGGAAAATTATTGATATTTTTACCCGCTCAGGCAACAGATCCCCAACCCATCGTATCTATCCCTTACGACTGAAAAACCTCTTTTACCCTTTTACTAAAATGATTGTTATGAAAAGATTTTTTACCCTTCTGCTGCTTTCCATTACCGCATTCACCTTTAATGTAAAAGCACAAACCGGCACCACCTGTAATGCAGAGTTTGCCGTTCAATACCTGAGTCCGAACACGGTTAAATTTAACCCGGTAATCACCGCCGGCGCTCCATACGTAAGTCATCTCTGGAATTTTGGTGATGGATCGGCGCCCGACAATACTATATCGCCCACGCATACCTATGCGGTGCCCGGAAGCTACCCGGTGATTCACACCATCGTGGTGCAAAATCCCAATGGTGTTCCGGTATGTACGCAGTCTTTTACCCGTACTGTGGTGATCAATCCCGTATGTAACCTGCAGGCTGGTTTTAGCTGGACGGCCACCGCCACCAACCCGTTACGCATCGAATTTCATAATACAACCAGCGGGGCCCTGCCCGCCGATTCAGTCCGCTGGACTTTTGGCGACGGCACATCGGTAAACGGCTTTATGGGCGATCCGGCCACTGCCAACCCGGTTCATATTTATACCCAACCAGGCACCTATACGGTTTGCTTACGGGTGAAGCGTATTGTAAATTCCACACCCAACCCCTGCGTAAGTGAAACATGCCAGACCATCGTAGTTACTTCGCCTTGCAACCTCCAGGCTAATTTTAACTGGACCGTATCAACAGCCAACCCATTAGCATTCGAGTTCCACAATACAACAGGAGGCGTGTTGCCTTCGGATTCGGTTCGCTGGACATTCGGAGATGGCACTGCAGTAAACGGATTACAAAGTGATCCAACTGTTGCCAACCCGTTGCATACCTATACACAACCCGGCACCTATACGGTTTGCCTGCGGGTGAAAAGAATCACCGCCCCGGGAACCACACCCTGTGTAAGTGAGATCTGCAAAACCGTGGTGGTGACATCACCCTGCAACCTCCAGGCGTATTTTGTTTCCCATCCCGATTCACTGAATCCGCTGAAAGTATATTTCTCCAACATGAGCGTGGTAAGCAGTCCGTCCGACTCGGTGCGCTGGACATTTGGTGATGGTACTTCCCTGAGCGGATTGCAAAGCGATCCCAACGTAGCCAATCCTGTTCATGTATATGCACAGCCTGGAACATATAATGTATGTATCCGGGTAAAACGGAACCTGAATACCACACCTAATCCTTGTGTTTCTGAATTCTGCAAGCAGGTGGTGGTGAATCCGCCTGTTCCCTGCAATATCCAGGCATACTTCATTTCCCATCCCGATTCACTGAATCCGCTGAAAGTGTATTTCTCTAACATGACTGCTCCAAGCAATCCTACTGATTCTGTCCGGTGGACATTTGGTGATGGTACTTCGTTGAGCGGACTGCAAAGTGACCCGGCCGTTGCCAACCCGGTACACGTATATGCACAAGCCGGTAATTATACCGTTTGCATCCGGGTGAAAAAGAACCTGAACACCACACCCAATCCTTGTGTGGGTGAGTTCTGCAAGCTGGTGGTGGTGAACAATCCTCCCCCTCCCTGCAATACACCGGTTAATTTCAGCTGGCAGCTGGATCAAAGCAATCCACGCAAAGTATATTTCACCAACCTTACCGTATCACCAACGGCTGCTGCCACTGCCTTGTGGACATTTGGTGATGGCACATCGGCCACTACCTGGAATGCAGTGCATGAATATGCCCAACCCGGCCGTTACCTGGTTTGCCTGAAGATCACATTCGGGCCAAACTGTGTGAAGGAAAAATGCGACAGCATCCTGATTCCTTCACCCACACCACCATGCAACAACCAGAGCAATTTTAATTTCATCCGGTCAACCGCCAATGCTCAAGCGTATACCTTCATCCCGGTTTTCCAGAACAGTGCTGCACAGTACACCTGGACATTTGGTGATGGAACCGGCAGCCATGACATGATTGCCACCCACCACTATGCACAGCCGGGTACCTACACTGTATGCTTAACCGTATGGCGTGGACCAACCTGCGCATCCACCACCTGCAAAACGGTACAGGTTACGTACCAGATCAATTGCGATAGTGTGTACGTGAACTATACCTACCAGGCCAACCCACAGGTACCGAATAAAATCAGTTTCTATGCCGGTTCCAATTACCCGATCCTGGACCAGACATGGACCATCAAACGGCTGAACGGACCTGCCGGTACACCATCGGTGATCCTGCACCAGAACAACCCTACTTATGTATTCCAGGACACCGGTCTGTACCAGGTATGCTTACGGGCAGTAACGCTGGGTGGTTGCGTGAAGGAGATCTGCAAAAACATCCACATCACACAGGTGGCCAACGGCTGCATCCTGCAGGCCTATCCCAATCCGGCAACCAGCCTCGTGAACGTAAACGTTACACTGACTGCACCGGAAATGATACACGGGTATATTTATAACAGCCAGAACGTGCTGGTAAGAGAAAAGCATGTGCAGGGCGCAACCGGTAATAACGTAGTAACCTTTACCATCGGTGATCTGCCGGCGGGTTTGTATACAATTAAACTTATTTACGGAAATCATGTGTGCTATGCACAATTCCAAAAACTGTAATACCTGGGGTTATTTTTAAAAGCGAGGCCTGTAACAGAAATGTTGCAGGCTTTTTTTATGGAACCATCCTGCGGAAAAAGCATTGAAATCCGGCCCGGGAAGCACACTTTCATTTTATCAACACCTGTTAGTATCAGCCAAACCCTAAAAAAGATAGGAATATATTTGTGCAAATGTAACCGCCAATGCACGGCTTGCACTTGATTTTTTCCTTACTAACCTCAACCCTTGGAATAAAAAGCCTGGAAACCCGCCACAGTGGTTTACAAACCGCGGCCTTTATTCCTTCTGAGAAAGTGATCACTCACAAACTGGGTGACCGTCTCATTTCCATCAAAGTGGTTCAATACGGCGAATTTGTAAACACCTGCTGCATCAATTTACACGACGATGAAATGACGGCCGTGAAAGCAGCCCGGTCGGTGCTGGAAGAGCAGGGCGGCCTCCTCATCAAAATTGAGAACGACGCCAAACGGAATATCAGTTTTTCATTCAAAGGGCAGGTATACAGCTTCGATCCCAACCGGATATTTTCCCGTACCGGCATACGTCTTACTTTAAAAACAAATGGGAAGGTAAATCCGCTTGCCGCCGCCGAAGTGGAAAAATTTGCCGCCCAGCTGCTGCAGCTCATCCCCGACAGCATTACCTGCCTGATTGCACTGCACAACAACACCGATGGTGATTTTTCCGTGAAGACCTACCTGCCCGGCGGCATTCGGCAAACAGATGCCAGCCAGGTATATGCCGATGTGTGGCAGGACATTGACGACATTGCCCTCACCACCGACCAGATGATTTATTCCAAAATGGCTGCCCAGGGATACAACAGCATATTACAGGATAACATAAATGTATTTAAAGACGGGTCGCTGAGTGTGTATTACGGCGAACGCAACCGGCGGTACATCAACATCGAAACCCAGCATGGCAAAACGGTTCAGTACCGGGAAATGCTGCAGAAGCTGCTGAATATACTCGAAGAAGAAAAAAAGACCGTCACCAGTGTGATGGCAAATGAACCGGAGAAATCCATTCCGCTCCGCTGATCACCTATCTGCCAAACATTTTATCCAGTTCGTCTTTCCTGAATTCAAGAAACGTGGGTTTGCCATTGGCCGTGGTATTGGGTACCCGGCAATTAAACAGATCCTCCACCAGTCCTTTCATTTCTTTTTCGCTGAGTGAAGTACCTGCTTTTACCGCCTGCTGCAGCGCCAGGGAACGAAGCAGTTTTTCCCGTTTGCTGAACTTCAGGTCACTGCTGAAATGCTTGTATTGTTCCAGCATTTTTTCAATGGCTGTTTTTTCATTACCGGCGTCAACATCGGCAGGCGTACCCTGTACCACAAACGTATTGTTGCCAAAAGGTTCCAGTGAATAACCCAGGTGATGAAGATCGGGTATCAATTCAGTAAGCAATACAGCATCCGGGGCTGCCAGTTCCATGGTTACCGGGAACAGGCTTTGCTGTGTGGCAATGGGCTTGCCATCAATGGCAATACTGAAGCGTTCATACAATATGCGTTCATGCGCATTCTGCTGATGAACGAGGTAATAGCCTTTGGCGGTTTGAAGAACGATGAATGTATTGTGAAGCTGAAAAAGGGTTTCGGTTTGCAGTTTGAGGTCTGATGCTTGGGCTTGGTGCAACTCCCCTTGTTGCACAGCGGCGTCTTCCTGTATGGAAGGTTTCTCATAAAAGTCTTTCCAGTTCCGCAACTCACTTTTACTTTCGATGAAGTGAGACTGGTTTTTTTGTGTGAATGTTTTATAAAGCGACGAGGCCGATGCCGATGATCTTTTTTCTTCTGTAAAGGGTTTGCTTACCGCATCCAGGCTTTGAATGCCGGGGTCGAGTTCAAAATCAAGCGTGGGGGTAATGCTGAACTGTGCCAGCGCATGCTTCACCGCACTCTGTACAAAAGCATACACAATCTTTTCGTCTTCAAACTTTATTTCCTGTTTGGTGGGATGTACGTTGATGTCGACCTGCGATGGATCCAGGTCGATAAACAGGGTGTACATCGGGAAACTGTCTTTTGCAATCATTTCATCATAGGCATTCATCACTGCATGATTGAGGTATGCACTTTTGATGAACCGGTTATTCACAAAAAAATACTGGTCGCCCCTTGTCTTTTTGGCGGTTTCCGGCTTTCCAACAAAGCCATAAATGTTCATGTAATCCGTTTGCTCCTGTACCGGAACCAGTTTTGCATTGTAGCTGTTACCGAGCAGCTGCACAATGCGCTGTTTCATACTTCCTTTTTCCAGGTGAAACACTTCCTGACCATTGCTGGTAAGGGAAAAGAAAATACCCGGGAATGACATAGCCACCCGGATAAACTCATCCACGATATGCCGGAGTTCGGCCGCATTACTCTTTAAGAAATTTCTCCGGGCCGGCACATTGAAGAAAAGATTCTTCATGGCGATGCTGGTGCCGGTGGGAGCAGCAACGGGTTCCTGCCTGGTTACCCGGCTGTTTTCAATTTCTATATAAACGCCCGTTTCATCTTCGGCCCTTTTTGTTTTTAATTCCACCTGGCCAACCGCGGCAATACTGGCCAGTGCCTCACCCCGGAAACCCATGGTTTTAATCCGGAACAGGTCTTCGATATTTTTAATCTTGGATGTGGCGTGCCGTTCAAAAGCCATCCGGGCATCTGTTTCACTCATTCCCCGGCCATTATCGATCACCTGCATCAGCGATTTACCGGCGTCATTCACGATCAGCCTGATCTCATCCGCCCCCGCATCCACGGCATTTTCCAGCAGTTCTTTCACCGCACTGGCAGGACGCTGGATCACTTCGCCGGCCGCAATCTGGTTGGCGATGTTATCAGGTAATAATTGAATGATATCGGGCAAATTCGGTAATTTAGAACGTCAAAAATAACACATCCTTTCCAGTATAAAATTTTTAACGGGCATGCGGAAAATCCTGCTGATAACATCTCTTTTTATCTCGATCCAATCTTTTTCTCAACAGAATGCTGCCAATAAATGGGTAGACAGTGTTTTTAAAACCCTCAGCCCCGAAGAACAGATCGCCCAGCTGATGGTGGTTCGCCTGTCCACCATCGACATGAAAACGAAAACGGTAACTTTTTACGACAGCCTGGTATCGGAACTGATCAAAAAATACAATATTGGCGGTATCTGCCTGTTCCAGGGAAGCCCTGTAAAACAGGCCACCATCATCAATGGTTTACAGGCCATGGCCAAAACACCCATACTCATGTGTATTGATGCCGAGTGGGGCGTGGGCATGCGTATGATCGACAGTGTGCTTCCCTTACCCAGGCAAATGATGCTGGGCGCTGTACAGGATTCAAACATTGCTTATCAATATGGAAGAATTGTAGCTGCTCAATGCAAACGCATCGGCATACAGGTAAATTATGCCCCCGTGGTGGATGTAAATAACAATCCCGATAACCCGGTGATCAACGACCGTAGCTTTGGTGAGGACAAATACAAAGTAGCAAGCTATGCCGTTCAATACATGAAGGGCATGCAGGACAATGGCGTGATGGCCTGCGCCAAGCATTTTCCCGGTCATGGTGACGTGGCCGTGGATTCACACTACGATCTGCCTGTAATTAAAAAAACCAGGGCCCAGCTGGAATCGCTGGAACTGTATCCCTTCCGGAGGATATTTAATGAAGGAGTAGGCAGTGCCATGATCGCTCACTTATACATTCCTTCCATCGACACATCGGCCAACCGGGCCACTTCCCTTTCAAAAAATAACGTAACGGGCTTACTCCGTAACGAACTCGGTTACCAGGGTCTCACATTCACTGATGCGCTGGAAATGCAGGGCGTAAAAAAATTCTTCCCGGATGGGGAAGCGTCTGTTGAATCGCTGATTGCCGGAAACGACATGCTTTGCCTGCCCGGTGATGTACCGCTTGCCATCGCAAAGATCAAAGCAGCCATCGACAGCGGTAAGCTGAGCTGGGCTGATATTGAAATGCACTGCCGGAAAGTATTGACGGCAAAATACCAGTATGGCCTTTCCCGCAGGCTGGTGATCAATACCGAAAATCTCACCAGCGACCTCAACAGCAGTGTACCCTTCATGCGCAAACTGATTGCTGAAAATGCACTTACTGTTCTGAGAAAAACAGATGCCGTATTTTTTCCCATGCCGAAAAAAGAGGCTGGGTCAACCACGGATGTGGTATATATAAGTGTGGGAATGACTGCCGATAACGCTTTTGCCGGCCGTATGCGTGCCGATTATAACGCCGATGTGATTTACTTCGATTATAAACAGGATGCATCGAAAGCGGCTGAAGTGCTGGCACAGGTAAAGAAGCAATACAAAAAAGTAGTGATTGGTGTGCATGCCTACAACCGCACACCCGCCAATAACTTCGGCATCAGCAAAGCTGCCGTTGACCTGGTGAACAGCCTGCAGAAAAAACATAAATCCATCACTTTTGTTTTTGGCAATCCTTATGCCATCAAAAACTGGTGTCATGCCAAAAACATTATTGCCTGTTATGAAGACGACAGCATTATTCATAACGTAGCTATTGACCTGCTGCAGGGAAAAACCGGCGCTAAAGGCAAATTGCCGGTAACGGTATGCGACCAGTTCAAATACGGTTGGGGCATCATTTACGATGCCCTGGCACCTGTTGATCCTTCCAGTCTCCGCATCGATTCCAAAAAGATCGGTTTCATCGACGCCATCGCTGAAGATGCCGTTACCAAAGGCGCTGCACCGGGCGCTGTAGTGCTGGTGGTAAAAGACGGAAAGATTGCCTATTACAAAACCTACGGAAGTTTCACCTACGATAAAGCCGAACCGGTAACCAAAGAATCCATTTACGACATGGCATCAGTTACCAAGATATGTGCCACCACCATTTCGGTGATGAAGCTGTACGACCAGGGAAAACTGGATCTTAAAAAAAAACTCGGTGATTACCTGCCCTGGGTAAGGGGCAGCAACAAAGAACAACTCAGCATTGAAAACATCCTGCTGCACCAGGCCGGGCTGGTTGCATTCATTCCGTTTTACCGGGAAACACTGGATGCCAACGGAGTGCCACTTCCATCCATTTACTCTTCCACAAAAAATGATTCATTCGGAATAAGGGTAGCCGCTAATTTATACATGCGCAACGACTGGCGGGACACCATTTACAAACGCATCCTGCAAAGTCCGCTCGGCAAAGCCAACCGGTACATATACAGTGACAATGATTTTATTTTTTTGGGAAAGATCGTGGAGGCCATCAGTGGCTTATCACTGGATGAATACGTGAAAAAAGAATTTTATAAACCGATGGGATTGACAACAGCCGGCTTCAGGCCGGCTGAACAGTTTCCATTGAGCCGGATAGCCCCCACTGAAAAGGAAAAGAACTTCAGACTTCAGCTTCTCCGGGGAGATGTACACGACCCGGGTGCTGCCATGTTTGGCGGCGTGGCCGGGCATGCCGGTTTGTTCAGCAATGCATACGACCTGGCCATCATTATGCAGATGCTGCTGAACGGCGGCAGCATCAATGGCAAACAATACCTCAAAAAAGCAACGGTTGATTTGTTCACTGCTTATCACAGCAGCATCAGCCGCCGCGGTTATGGCTTTGATAAACCCGAAAAGGATAACCACATCCGTCCCGATCCCTATCCCTGTTACACAGCGTCTCCACGTACATTTGGCCATACCGGTTTTACAGGCACCTGTGTATGGGCCGACCCGGAATACAACCTTGTTTTTGTTTTTCTCAGCAACCGGGTGAACCCGGATGGAGGCGATAACACCAAACTGCTGCGGATGAATGTGCGTACTAATATCCAGGAAGCTATTTACAAATCAATGGGACTGTAATGCTTTCCCGGTCCAATGGAATGGCTTATTGAACCAATAAGCCGGAAGCCCATTTCAGTTTGATGTGCGTTATATAGCATTTTGCTTTTAACTCCTGTAGTTTTTGCAGCCCTTCCAGCGTTTTATTTTCTCTTGCATTTACCAGGAAGAGCGAACTTTCACCGGCACGTAGTCGAATTTCTTCTCCCTGCTGAAGGGCAACGTAATTTTTCCAGGCCTTCTCCTGCAGGCTGACTTGGTTTTGCAGCGTAAGAAGTTCGTTAAAATATATTTTCACCTTGGCTTCCACCTGCACCATTTTTTGATTTTTCTGAAGTTTTGTTTCTTCAATTTTTAGTTTTGCTTTTTTGTATTCTCCCCTGCCTTGTGACAAGCGAAGGGGAATACTCATATAAAACCCATACTGAAAATTATTTTCCAGCAAAGGACTGGTTGCTGTTTTCCATACATCATACCCTCTTGCCAGTTGGTTATACCTGAAGTTGATGGTGGGCAACTGTTCCTGGAACTTTAATTTTTTTTCTATCCCCAGCACATCCAGTTTATAATTATACAGCAAAAGCTCCGGATGGTTTTTCCTGGCTGTTTCGAGCAGGTAGTTCAGTTCCGGCACCTGAATCGTCTTCGGGTTCATGGCAGCCAGCTCTTCTGCAGGTTTGGTATCATAAGGCAGTTCAACAGGCATGCCGCTGTTAGCCCATACATATACGGATAGTTCAAGTCCGCTGTTCCTGAAATCGAGCAAGGCCTGACTCCGTAGCAATTCAAACTGCTGGAGTTGTGCAAGCGCCTCCGTGGTGTCAATGGCCGGGCGGTCCCCCCACAGGTAAGCTGTTCTTACCAATGCGAGTCTTTTTTCATTTACAGCCACGGCTTCGTCCATGATTCGATATACCTGGTATTGCTTTACCCAGTTCCAGTATCCGGTAAGGGCATCCAGAAACAGATTATTGAGCATGCTTCTTTTTTCTGTTACGGAGGCGGTGCGGAATATTTTTGCCGATTGCAGCGCTGCCCGCCTCTTGTCCATCAGCAGGTTCTTTCCAAGCGGTACGCTTATGCCGAAATAACTGCTTTCACCTTTGGTATCCATCGGGTCGGTTCGATTACCGGATAAATATTCAAGTCCGGCCGACAATTCCACCCCGAACCAGGTGGGAATATTAACAGAAGGCCTGTTGTAATTATAATAATCAATCCCATCAAAGGTTTTTTGTGATGCTTCATTTTGCAGGGTCGGGTCAAACATGCCCCTTGCTATGGTTACATCAGCTTTTGCCTTCTCAACAACTATATCTGCCTGCCTGGCCACCGGGTGGTACTTCTTCACCATCTCCAGGAACTGTTCCTCGGATAGTTTTTTAAGCGTGTCCTGTGCAGCTGCCGTCAACTGAATCATCATGATCATCATCAACGAAAAAGATTTCAGAATTTTCATTTCATTTCTTTTTTTGTGTATCCATTTTCTGGTTTGTAATAATCCGGTGGAAAGCCATTGATGTTACGCCATAGCTCATACCAAACCGGCACATCTTTCAACAGGGCTATTCCCTGTGCCCCTACACCCATTTTCAGTTCACGTGGCCACGGTTTACCGGTTGCCTCTTCTTTCACCAGCACTTTGAATTTGCCGTTCGCACTTACATTGCTTTCTACTGCCACTATCACACCGCCAAAAGTGCCTGATGAAGCTTTGGGCCATCCGCTGAATACGATGGCCGGAAATCCATCGAATAAAAAGCGTACTTTTTGGCCGGGAGCAACCAGGGGCAGATCAAGCGGCTCCACATACATTTCCACTGCGTACTGTATTTTATCGGGCACTATCTCTGCAATCATGTCGCCTTCTTTTACAAATTCGCCGATACCGGCTTTTTGTGCCTTTACCACCTGTCCGCTTTGAGTAGCCAGTATATAATACATTCCATTGCGGATATGGTAACTGGCAAACTGGTTTTCCAATTTCGCAATGTCGGCCTGGCCGCCTGCAATTTGTGTGAGCGATTGAAACCGGTCGCCTTGTGCCTTTGCTACCTTTTCAATATTTTCCTGCTGCAGGGCATTCATTTCAATCCTGATTATGGCAAGGTCTTGCCGGGTATTAGCCAGTTTGTTTTCGGCGCTTATTTTTTTTGCCGATGCATTCTGGTATTGCTGATTACGTATCTCTAATTGGGTGAGTGATACAAGGCCACTGTCATACATGGCTTTTTGCCGTCCGTATTGTTTGATCCCTATCTGGTAATCGAGATTGGCAGCCACTGCTTCGGCGCTGTCTGCCTGTACTTTCAGCTGCAACTGTGCCATCTTATTTTGCAACTGGTTTAATTTTAGCTGCAGGCCGGAATTAATGGCATTGATCTGCTGGCCGGTAACATCCGCTTTGTTCTTGTAATACTCCACTGCCCGTTGCTTTCCCTGGAGCTGTTCCCGGGTTCGGTTAAGCAAGTTGGGGTCTAAATAATCTACTTTTACTTCACTAAGTTGTACCAAAGTATCGCCTGCCTTTACATAATCGCCCTGCTTTATGAACCATTTCATTACCCTTCCGCCAATGATGGTGTTTACTTCCTGCGGCCGCTGGTCCTGGTACAGGGTGGTTACCGAACCACGGGAACGAATGTTTTGCGTCCAGGGCAGAAAAAGAAAAACCAGGAAAACCAGTACACAGGTAATAAACCAGAATTTTACCCGGCTTTTACTTTCATTCAGATAAATATGTCCGTATGCTTTTATCTCCTTGTTATTCATGATGGGTTGTTTTTAGTTTGGGAAACCGTTACGTTGCCTTTTTCAATTGTGATGATCTTATCGCAGGCTTCTGCAAACCCTTCATCGTTGGTTACCACTACCAAAGTGGTATTTTTCAACTCCCTTAAAAGCTCTATCAGCCTGTTCCGGTTTTCATTTTCAGAATTAATCCACGGTTCTTCCAGCAGGATCAGCCGGGGGTTACCCACCAGTGCTCTTACGAGCAATATCTTATGAATCACATTACGTGAAAGCCTTTTCCCGGTTGGGTCTAATAAAGTATCATATCCGTCTTTCAGCGTGCTGATGAAACCGCTGAGGCCGGTTTTGGAAGCATATTCCATTATCGTATCCATACTGATCGATGTATTACCCATGTGAATATTTTCTACCAGGGTGCCGTAAAAAATATCCTGCTGATTAAGCAACACCCCGATCTGCGATCGCAGGGAAGATTGTTTATAATTAGTAACCGGAAGACTATTTATCAGCAAATTTCCCCTGAAACCGCTATAAGCCCCTGCCATCAGCCGAAGCAGGGTTGATTTGCCCGAACTTTCTGAACCCCTGATGCATACTTTTTCTCCTGCATTTATCTGCAGTGAAACATCATGCAGCACATCGGTTTCGCCATCATAACCAAACGACAGGTTATTCATCTCCAGCCCCAGTCCCAGATTGTTACCGGTAAGTATTACAGTTCCATCCTTCTCAACAGGTTTATCGGTCAGGTTGGCAATTTTTTCAACAGAAGTCAGCGTATCATATACGCTGCCCAGGTTCATGATCAGTTTTTCAACCGAACTAAGCACCAGCAGAATGATGATTTCGGCGGCAATAAACTGGCCTATGTTGAGTTGCTGGTTTACCAGCAACAACGTGCCAACTATCAGCATGGCGGCGGTGATAATGGTTTTAAACAGTACAAGTACATTGTATTGAAGCAGTAGTATCCGGAAATGCCGGTTACGGGCATCGAGGTAAC
>DMRT01000129.1 GCA_003455235.1 Chitinophagaceae bacterium | reverse complement strand
CCTCATTTTTTTTATTGATATTTACACCATGTGCGGAATTGCCGGTATATTATTGAACAGCCCCAACCCGGCGGCTCCTGTTCATTTAAAAAAAATGACAGACGTCCTTGCTCACCGGGGACCCGATGGGGAAGGTATATGGAGTAACCGGAAAAATACCGTTCACCTGGGCCACCGCCGCCTTTCCATCATCGACCTCAGCGCAAACGCTGCCCAGCCCATGCCCTATGCCGGACGCTATCACATTGTTCACAACGGCGAGATATACAATTACACAGAGATCAGGAATTTTTTGCAGAACAAGGGATACAGTTTTACTTCTAAGTCGGACACCGAAGTGATCATGGCTGCCTACGATTACTGGAAAGAACGCTGCCTGCAGCAATTCGACGGCATGTTTGCTTTCGCCATCTGGGATGAAAAAGAAGAAATACTTTTTGCTGCCCGGGACCGCTTTGGCGAAAAACCATTTTACTATTACGAAGACGAAGAAAATTTCGTTTTCGCCAGCGAAATGAAAGCCCTGTGGAAAATCGGCATTGAAAAAGTTACTGATAAAAAAATGCTGCTCAACTATCTTGCCCTGGGACATGTGCAGAACTGTGTGGACAAAGAGCAAACTTTTTTTGAATCGGTATACTCCCTTCCTCCTTCCTATTACCTGAAATTCTCCCCCGCTTCACAACCCTCCCGGATAAAGCGCTACTGGCAGATCAATAAAGAGATCAAAATCGATATCACACCTGCCGTTGCCATTGAAAAATTCAACGAATTGCTCAACCAGTCCATCCGTCGGCGCCTCCGGAGTGATGTGGCCATTGGCACCAGTCTGAGTGGCGGACTCGACAGCTCCACCATTGCCGCCTGTATTACGGCCATTGGAAAAAAACCAGCTCCGGACGACAACGCCATCATCTTTGGTAACAGCCCCGGGCGGCTGCAAACATTTTCTGCCGTGTTTCCCGGCTTTGAAAACAACGAGGCAGGGTATGTTAACCTGGTAGCAGAGCATCTGGCTGTCAACAATCACAAAGCATTCCCTTCGGCCGACGGGCTGATCCGTGAATTTGAAAAACTGTGTTACCACCAGGAAGAACCGTTTCAATCTTCCGGCATCTATGCCCAATACAAAGTTTTTGAACTGGCGAAACAGCAGCAGGTAAAAGTATTGCTCGACGGGCAGGGAGCCGATGAAGTGCTCGGAGGCTATCCCAAATTCATCCATTGGTACCTGCAGGAAGTATTAAGCAGGCACAAGCTTGGTTCTGCCCGGGTGGAACGGAAAGCATTTTTAAAAAATGATCAGCCCTTTGAATGGGATATAAAAAACCTGGTAGCCGCCTTTCTTCCCTCACACGCAGCCATCCAGCTTGAGCGGAAAGAATATTTAAAAACAATCCGCCACCCGGGCCTCAGCACCGCATTCCTCAAAGCCGTGGCCGGTCGTACCTGGGAAGGAATTCACAAACCCATCGTGACCAAACTCAACGACATCCTCTATTTCCACGTAGCTGAAATGGGATTGGAGGAATTGCTGCGCTTTGCCGACCGCAACAGCATGGCGCATGGCAGGGAAGTAAGGCTCCCTTTCCTGAACCATGAACTGGTGGAATTCGTGTTTTCCCTTCCTTCGCAGTTAAAGATGCACGAAGGCTGGACAAAATACCTGTTGAGAAAATCCATGGATAAAAAACTGCCCGACGAAATTGTATGGCGTAAGGAAAAAGTGGGTTTTGAAACCCCACAGAAAAGCTGGATGCAGGAAAAGGCATTGCAGGAATATATTCATGAGTCAAAAAGAAAACTGGTAAAAGCCGGAATACTCAACAAAGATGTATTGGACAAACAAGCTGAACCAAAGGCAGCACATGATGACCGGAATTTTGACTGGAGGTACCTTTGCGCCGCCCAACTTCTTTAACTTGTTATTCGCTGTTAATTCCGCACCTTTGCCGGGCAAAAAAGATCACGACCAAATACTGTTATATATGAAGCTTGCTACTAAATTCATTCATGCCGGTGCCGAACCAGATCCCAGCACAGGCGCCATTATGACTCCCATTTATCAAACCAGCACGTATGTGCAGGCTGCCCCGGGGAAGCACAAGGGGTATGAATATGCCCGTTCGCAAAACCCTACCCGCAAAGCACTCGAGGATGCATATGCCGCCATAGAGAATGCACAATTTGCCCTGGCATTCGGTAGCGGCGTGGCGGCAACCGATAGTGTGATGAAACTGCTGAATCCCGGCGACGAAGTGATTGCTGCCAATGACATGTATGGTGGCAGCTACCGCCTGTTCACCAAAGTGTGGGAACGTTACGGAATAAAATTCAAATACGTTGATACCGGTAATATTGAAAACGTAAAAGCAGCCGTATCACCAACCACCAAACTCATCTGGGTGGAAACACCCACCAATCCCTTGATGAACATCAGTGATATTGCCGCCATTGCTGCCGTGGCAAAGTCGGCCAGTGCATTGCTTTGCGTTGACAACACGTTTGCTTCCCCTTACCTGCAAAACCCGCTAGACCTGGGTGCTGATATTGTGATGCATTCAGCAACAAAATACCTGAGCGGTCATAGTGATGTGATCCAGGGCGCCCTGATGATGAACGACGCGGATCTGCGGGAAAAATTATATTTCATCCAGAAAAGCTGTGGCGCTGTTCCCGGACCCATGGATTGTTTTCTCATCCTGCGGGGCATCAAAACACTGCACGTGCGCATGAAGCAGCATTGCGAAAACGGGGAAAAAATTGCCGCCTGGCTCCGCAACCATCCCAAAGTGGCAAAGGTTTACTGGCCGGGTTTTGAAGACAGCCCGGGACACGCCATTGCCAAAAAACAAATGCGTGGTTTTGGTGGCATGATCAGTTTTGTATTAAAAGATGAAACCGTGGAAGCTGCCACCAAAGTGCTTTCATCGACTCACCTGTTTTCCCTGGCCGAAAGCCTGGGAGGTGTTGAATCACTGATCAATCACCCGGCAAGCATGACCCATGCCAGCATCCCCCGGGAAGAAAGGATCAAAAACGGCCTGCCTGATTCATTGATAAGACTGAGCGTAGGTATTGAAGACGCCGGTGATCTTATTGAAGACCTGGAGCAGGCCATTGGATAATACCATGGATTATTTTATTGAGATCATCGGATGGGTTGGCGCCGTACTGATAGTAGGTGCCTATTTCCTGAACATCAACGGAAAGCTGAGCAGCGCTTCCAAACCATACATCATCAGCAACCTTGCGGGTGGCGTTTTCTTTACCGTAAACACCCTGGTGCATGGGGCCTATCCATCCATGATCGTTAACATTATCTGGGTTTTCATCGCCATCGCTGCCCTTCTGAAAAAAGACAAACAGCAAACCAGCATCCGTGAAAAATGATCTCAAAGATTTATTAGACCGGAAGGTTGAAACATACAATCAGCCTTCATTCATTAAAGACGATCCCGTTTCCATCCCTAGACAGTTCACCAAAAAGCAGGATATTGAGATTGCCGGTTTTTTTGCTGCCGTGTTTGCCTGGGGCAACCGTGCCACCATCATCAATAAATCAACGGAACTGATGCAGCTGATGAACAATGAACCACATGAGTTCTGCCTGCATCATTCGGCGGCGGATTTAAAAAAACTGTTATCCTTCAAACACCGAACATTCAATGCCACCGACCTGCTGTATTTTGTATCATTCTTTCATATGCATTATCGAAAATACCCTTCGCTGGAAACGGCCTTTACCCAATGGATGAATGAGGGAGATAAAACCGTTGAAAACGGACTGAATGGATTTCACCATTATTTTTTCTCGCTGCCCGATGTTCCGCAACGGACCAGGAAACACATCGCAGCGCCGGAAAAAAATTCTTCCTGCAAACGGCTGAACATGTTCCTGCGCTGGATGGTAAGAAGAGACAGCAACGGCGTTGATTTCGGTATCTGGAAAAATATCGACCCGTCGCAACTGATCTGCCCGCTGGATGTGCACGTAATAAGAGTGGCATCACAATTGCAGATCCTGAAACGGACAATCCCCGACTGGCAGGCGGCATTGGAGCTCACATCCTTTTTGCGTACATTACACAAGAACGACCCGGTGAAATACGATTTCGCTTTGTTTGGAACAGGAGTAACGGAGAACAAAGTCGCTGCCCGGCGCCATAAACGCATTGCCTGATGGAAAACACCGAACTGGTACGTTTACTGAATAAAGAACTGGCCATTCAGCTGCCGGACAGGCTTACCTATACCGAAGTGCATGAACAGGTAAGCGGCTGGATCAACGACATGATCAAAACAGATTTTGAACGGTTGGTATCTTTTTTATACCGCATCGACGTAAGCGAACAGAAATTAAGATTCTTGCTGCAGCAACACCCGCAAGAAGACGCCGGGCATATCATCGCCTCCCTGGTACTGGACCGGCAGGAGCAGAAATTAAAAACCCGTGAGCTGTTCAGCCAACGGGATGCTGGGGTGGATGAAGAAGAAAGATGGTGACTTAGTGCTCCTGTAACTTTCTTGCCGGTTTTTTTCTGCTGAACATAAGTTCCTGCACTTTTTCTTGGTCTTCCTTTTCTTTTTTCAGGTCGAACATGGTTCCGAACACATGATCCCACAAGGTGGAGCTTACGCCAAAACCAAGGTGATCATTTTTATAATGATGCAGGTGATGGTTACGCCACAGCGGCTTCATCCATTTAAAAGGAGGATTCCATGCATGGATGGCATAATGCATGGTGCCGTAGGAGAGGTATCCAAGCAGGAAACCGGGGAAGAATGCAAATGCATTTCCGGGAACGCCAAGCAGCCAGCAAACAGTGTACGAAATACTGAAAAGCGTGGATGCGATCAGTAAACTTGGTACCGGGGGCATAAACAACCGTTCTTTATCCCTCGGGTATTCATGGTGATTGCCGTGAATGACATAAACAATCCTGGTTGCCCGCTCGCTTTGGGCCATAAAATGAAAGACATAGCGGTGAATGAAATATTCAAACAAGGACCATGCGATCATGCCACCGGCAAAAAGCAGCACCATCCCCCCTCCGCCAATCAGCAGGCGGGTACTGCTGTAATAAAGCATAAAGCCGATAATGGGAACATACAAACCCCAGATCACTAATGGATGAGTTTTGGTGAGGTATTCCAGGTATTGATTCTTAAAAATCTGGGCCTGGCCTTTGTTGTGGATTTTTTCAAACTTCATGACTAATAAGATCGGTACAAAAATAAAAAAACTATAGAAAAACCAAACGTCAGCTACACGGCTTTTAATAGTTAAATTTGTGCCACAATTTTAAACGGAATGAAATTAGTTACCTATTTAAAAGACGGGCATGCCCAGCTGGGTATGGTGGTGAACAATAATATTTACCCCATGGAAGCCCTGCACAGCGATCTGCCCAACACCATGGCGATGTTCCTGAACTTCTGGGACGACCTGATGCCCCTGGCCTGGGCGGCAGAGCAAAAAATAAAAGATGGCCTTACCCGGAATACACTTGCCGACCCGTATGACAGTGCCGAAATCGTTGCCCCCGTTCCGCACCCCACCAGCTGCCGCGATGGCTATGCCTTCCGGCAACATGTGGCCGCTGCCCGCAGAAACCGGAAAGTAGACATGATTCCCGAGTTTGACCAGTACCCGATCTTCTATTTCACCAATCATAACAGCATACAGGGCCCCGGCGATATCGTTTGTATGCCCGACCATTTTAAAAAGCTGGATTTTGAACTGGAAGCCGCCATCGTCATCTGCCGGCCCGGAAGAAATATACGGGCCTCCGAAGCTGATTCTTACATCGGCGGATTAATGATCATGAACGACATGAGCGCACGCACCCTGCAGATGGAAGAAATGTTACTGAACCTGGGCCCCGCCAAAGGGAAAGATTTCTGTACGGTCATCGGCCCCATGCTGGTTACCCTGGACGAACTGGAGCAATACGAGATTCCCTGCAAGGAAGGGCATGAAGGAAAATCATGGAACCTATCAATGAAATGCCGGGTTAACGGCAGGCAGGTAAGCGAAGGAAACGTGGGTGATATGGACTGGACCTTTGCCGAGATCATTGAACGCTGCAGCTATGGTGTGGATCTTTTACCCGGCGATGTGATCGGCAGCGGTACGGTGGGAACCGGATGCTTTCTTGAATTAAACGGAACCGGTAAACTGAATGACCCCAATTACCAGGAGCAATGGTTGCAGGAAGGCGATGTGGTGGAAATGGAAATAGACGAACTCGGAGTTCTGAGTAATACCATCCGGAAAGACGAAAGTGATTTTTCAATACTAGCGCTGAAGAAAAATGTATAAAACAGTCGACCTGAATACCCTTAAACCCGTGGAGGTACAAAACTACCTGCAGCACGCCATTGCACCCAGGCCCATCTGCTTTGCTTCCACCATTGACAAGGAGGGGAATGTAAACCTGAGTCCCTTTAGTTTTTTCAATCTCTTTTCTTCCAACCCACCCATTGTTGTTTTCTCCCCCGCCCGCAGGGTGAGAGACAATACCACCAAGCATACCTTACAGAATGTGCTGGAGGTTCCGGAAGTGGTCATCAACATCGTTGACTATGATATGGTACAGCAAACTTCCCTGGCCAGCTGCGAGTACCCGAAAGGCACCAACGAATTCATCAAAGCAGGCTTTACCGAAGAAAAAGCAACGCTGGTTGCTCCGCCCATGGTAAAGGAAAGCAAGGTGAAGATGGAATGCAGGGTGATGGAGGTGAAACCGCTGGGTACAGAAGGCGGCGCCGGAAACTTAGTGATCTGCGAAGTGATGCGCATGCACATCGCCGAAAGCATCCTGGATGCAGATGGAAAAATCGACCAGGCCAAACTGCACCATGTGGCAAGGCTGGGTGGCGACTGGTATTGCAAAGTGGATGAAGCCAGCCTTTTCAAAGTAGCCAAACCAAATACACAGCTGGGCATCGGCATTGATGCTTTACCTGATAGTATCCGGAAAAGTCATATTCTCAGTGCCAACAATCTCGGGCAACTTGCTAATGTACACGAGATGCCTTTTGTGGACCCTGCTTTCTCCGATGATAAACTGAAAAACATCATCCAATACTATTCCATCAACCCCGATGAAATGGATAAAGAGCTTCACCGCTATGCCAAAGAACTGCTCGACAGCGGGAAAGTGAACGAAGCCTGGCAGATCCTGCTGGCCGATTACTAGTTTCTGCTTCTTATATACCTGCTTTCTTTCCGCAAACATTACCAATTCATGTCCGGGTTTTGGTAAATACTGCAATTGCTTTCCGGATCTGATGCATTTTCAGCAATAATCCGGTCATACAGGCATTTTCGCCGGCTGTTTTAAAATATATGAGAACCCTGCGGCAGCCGGTGCACAAAGTAATTATGAACTGGCCTGGAATGAATGTAGTTTGGTAGTGCAATCAGGGTAACAAAAACCGGTTTACCTGATTTACCTTAAATCATTCACTAAAATCATTGTTATGAACAGCAGAAAAAATTTGAGTGCATTCACCCTGGCATTTTTTTTCATCCTGGGTGGAACTGAATCCATGGCGCAGAACAGTTTTGGATATTCAAACGGAACATTCAGTGTTTCACTGGCGCCTATCAATCCGACCCAGGCTCCCCCCGCTGCATACTATAAAGTTTTTCTAGAAACAGGAAACGGGCGATACACAAGATCCGGCCAGATCAATGATGGATCTACAATTCCTCCGTACAATTATCAGTATCCTTATCAAATCGGCAATAACTCACAGGCTGTTGTCACCATTTCTTCCTATTATGATACCACCCCCAGGCCACCCCGGCAAACAGCACTGGCGGTTTCCAATACCGGCAGTCCGGATCCCTTACCCCAGGTTAACCTCCCGTCAATTACCGGTAAGCCTCAGTCGAGAATCGGGATTGACCCCTGTGTTGACCTGGTGGTACCCGGCGATACCATGGCGGTAGCTTTGATCTATAAACCCTATACAAACCCAGGCTCCACCACACTGGTTGCGTTCTTTTATAACAACCCGCTGGAGGGAGGTAATATCTTCAGCCCGGTTGATGAGGCAACCAGTTATACATTTAACAATCCCGTTTCTACCAAGGCAATAAGAAGGTTTAATAATGAACCCATTTATACCAGTCTTCCATCCGGTATCCCGGGGGAAATCGCTTCTTATTTCTCCAACGCAGATAATGGATATACAAACTATACAAATGCATTGTACTTTCTGATCCCTGCTGCCGCCAGTGATGCTGAAAGAAATATCTTTCTTTCATTAGCACCGACCAAGAACACATCCAGTTACAACAAAAACGCATCTACCGGGTTTACTGCCGTAATCATTCCCTATAATGGAAGCGGTCTGCTGGCCCCCCCTGCAAAAACCTATGCACCGCTTGGAATCCGCATGCTGGCCAGGGACCCGAACGGAATTACCACCAACCCTCATTGCTTTATTGGAAGCGAAGGGATTGTTGACGGGCACAATACGTTAATTTCAAATACAATCCGCATCGAGAATGAAGGACCAGGCACTGCAAAACACGTATCAGTAGCTGTTACAATTCCTGAAGGGATCACTATTCCTTCCCTGATAACCAATGCGTATGTATCTATTAATGGGTCTACAAAACAATTCAAACTGTTCGGGCAAGGTGTAAAATATTCTTACATGGTTTCAGGCAGAACGATCACTTTTATTATGCAGGATGTTGGGCTGAAGGGCAGGCTGAGAACTAAATTTCCTGAAGAAAGAAAAGCCAGGATCTGGTTCTCACTGCGGACAAACGCTACGGGGCCAATTCCGGAATGCCTGTATACAGATATCTCCATCGTTTTTACCAACGAAGACAATTCCCGCAACAAGCCTATAAAGGCTTTCGATCTTGTTCGCACCAATTGCAGCAGCACCAATCCCTGTCCCCGGAGCAGCAAAGCCGGCGGACCAATTACTCAATAACTGCTGTTTTCATCGTTTAAACATAAAGCCCTAATTTGTATAAACAAATCAGGGCTTTATGTTTTGGAAAAAAAACATTGCGGGATTATTCCTCCTTACCCTGGTTATATATTTACCTGGCTGCAAAAGCAATACAACCTACTCCGGCAGGCAGGTGATCGATACCATTCAATTGAAAACCTGGAACGTAAGGTATGATTCTCTTTATAACCTGTACCGCCAGAAGAATGAAACAAAATTCTTATTGCAGGCCGGGGTCTTTGCCGATAGTGTTCTTAAGTATGAATCATTATTAGTAAAAGACAGCGCCAGGCTAACTACATTTTTCAACATCCTGTTCAACCGGGCGCTCGACCTCAATGATCTTCATAATTATACCGGGAGCCGTGACCTGCTAGAAAAATACACGGTTCTTCATGCACAATTCCTGGGCAACAGGTCACAAAACCTTGCCTATGCACAAAAAACCCTGGGAAACATTTATACTCGGTATGGTGATTATAAAAAAGCAGGCCAGGTACTTATGCAAAGTCTTGCTTATGCTACAGAGACAA
>DMRT01000128.1 GCA_003455235.1 Chitinophagaceae bacterium | reverse complement strand
TAAAAGAAAATTATAAAGACGAGTTACAGAACGCCGAACGATGGCTGCATAAAAGAGGTTTTGCCGCCATCGGCGAAATTGGTTTCGATTTTTACTGGGACACAACATTTATCCAGCAGCAATATGAAGCTTTTGAAATACAAATGCAATGGGCGCTCGATAAAAAAATACCGATAGTCATTCATACCCGCAATGCCATGCAGCAAACCATTGATGCCGTAAAACCTTTTGCAGCTAAAGGCCTGGGCGGCATCTTTCATTGCTTTGGCGACAGCTACGAAATGGCAAAACAAATTATTGACATGAATTTTTATCTCGGCATCGGTGGGGTGGTTACCTATAAAAAAGCAGGGCTCGATGCAGTGTTGGATAAAATAAATTTAGAGCGCGTCGTGCTTGAAACCGATGCCCCTTATCTCACACCTGTTCCTTACCGCGGCAAGCGAAACGAAAGTGCCTATATAAAAATCATTGCCCAAAAAGTTGCCGAAATAAAAAAAGTGAGTATTGAAGAAGTGGCAGCAATTACAACAGCCAATGCAGAAAAAATTTTCTCCTGCTGAAGTTTGAACATATATTTTTGCAGCTTCGCAAAAGGAGACTTGTCCGAGTGGTTGAAGGAGCACGCCTGGAAAGTGTGTATAGGGGAAACTCTATCGGGGGTTCGAATCCCCCAGTCTCCGCATGATAAGAAAAATTCTTTGTATATATCCTTCAGCGTATGAAGGATTTTTCTTTTGCATCTGTCAGAATAAGCAAACTGATACCGGTTTATTCCAGCACTTTTTCCATTTTTGTACTGCGTGATCCTTTGATAAGGATATTTGAATTGCTGTAATGTTGTTGCAGGTACCATTCCCTTGCTTCGTTGGAATTGCTGAAGTTAATAAAGGGGTGTTGTACTTTATTGAAATCACCCCCAACGAGCGCCACATCTTTCCAGTGGTATTTCTTTATTAGCTCAATCAGTGCCTGGTGTTCCTGCAGGCTTTCTTTCCCCAGTTCCATCATTCCGCCCAGCAACAATACTTTATTGGTTCCCTCCATGTTGGCAAAGTTTTCAACGGCGGCCTTCATGCTGGTGGGATTGGCATTATAGGCATCCAGGATAATCCGGTTGCTGCCTTTTTCAATCAGCTGAGAGCGGCTGTTGGAGGGCGTATAAGCCTCCAGTGCCTGTTTAATTTTATCTTCCGGAACCTGGAAGTATTTTCCCACAGTTACGGCAAGGAGTATATTCGGAAGGTTGTACTCTCCAACCAGCTGTGTTTTAATAGTGCCGGTGCCGGCCCCGCCGGTTAGTTCCACTTCCAGTAAACCCGAACTGCTTTTTACTTTTCCTGTTACTGTGGCGGAATGCGTGCCATAGGTAATCACCTCCGGAATGCCCGCACTCATTTCCCGCAGGTAATCATAATCCCACATGGCAAAAGCGGTTCCATGATGCGCCCGCAGGTAATCAAATAATTCGCCTTTGCCTTTCTTAATACCTTCCACACCACCAAAACCCTCCAGGTGCGCTTTTCCGCAATTGGTAATGATGCCGTGTGTTGGCCGGGTGTATTTGCAGTAGCCTTCAATTTCTTTCTGGTGGTTAGCACCCATTTCAATGATGGCAATCGCTGCATCGGGCTTTACCCTCAGCAAGGTAAGAGGGATACCAATGTGGTTGTTGAGGTTTCCTTCCGTGGTATACGTCCGGTATGTACTGCTCAAAACAGCATGTACCAGTTCTTTTGATGTTGTTTTACCATTGCTTCCGGTAATTGCAATGAAAGGAGTCTTTTCAAACTGCCTGCGATGGTATCCTGCCAGTTCCTGCAGGGTGGCTAATGTATCACCGACCTGTATGATGCGTTCATCAGGATATTCCGGGGCTTCATCAACGATTGCATAAGCAGCACCATTTTGTAATGCCTGCGGGGCAAACAGGTTGGCATTGAAATTAGGTCCTTTCAATGCAAAGAAAATATCACCCTGTTTTAATTGCCTTGTGTCGGTCTGAATGGAAGGATGCTGTTGGTATAATTTATATAATGCTGCTATTTCCATGATTCAAAATTACCGCGAATGCCGGAATGAACGGATAAAAAAAACTCCCGGGTTCAGCGGGAGTTTTTTTTATTGAGTAGGTTATTACTTTTTCTTTCTTGAATTCTGCTTGCGCTTTCCAAAGATGTTACCTTCTTTAAAGCCCGGACCTTCCGGCGGGCCCAGATAAGTTTGGGCGCAACGGAAACCAACGGTGCTTGCTGCCTGGTCTTCTTCCATGAACCGGCGGGTTCCGGGAGATAACCAGTAAGGTCTGTCGTTCCAGCTTCCGCCTTTGATTACTCTTGACTGGTCGCTGATCAATGAAGAAACACCATAGCCATAATATGCACCGCTGGCAGAGTCTCCATCGAGGTAGTTGATCACGTCGTTTTTCTGGTAGTTAGCACGATTCTTAACTTCTTCATCAGAGATATCCACTTTTTTCAGGCGTCCCATGCTGTCTCTTTCATATTCTCCGGAACCATTCTTGAAATACTTCTGGAATTTATTACCCCTGAAATAGTTAAAGTCCTGTGCATCGGTAGGAGTTAACGGCCTGTAAACATCGCCCACCCACTCACTTACGTTACCGCTCATGTTGTACAAACCAAAGGCATTTGGGTAGAAGGATTTGATATTGCCGGGAATGGCAGCACGGTCATTCAAACCACCGGCCACACCCATGTTATCACCACTGCCGCGTTTAAAGTTGGCCAGGAATTTACCCTGCCAGCTTCCGCGACGGTTATCACGTAACCCGTTCGGGTTGCTGCTCCATGAATAGATCTGCTGGTTGGAGAACAGTTCTTCGCCGCTCTTTCCTTCCTTTTTACGGGGAGAAGGGTTTTGAGCCAGCATGCCGTAAGCGGCATATTCCCATTCAGCTTCGGTAGGAAGGCGATATCCCATATTCAGGATTCCATCTTCCATACGTACGGTAGCCCTTGGCTTACCATTCACGTCTTTTAAATCAGATTTCTTGGGCTTATTTCTTCCCTGGATCATATCCGGGGCCATCAGGTATGTTTCGGTATTGAAGGAACCATCGGCACCACCGCCTTTCATTTCCCGTTTCATGGCGTCTTTTTTCAAGTAGCCTTTTTTCTGAAGGTTCAGTTCATTCACCCGGTCGGTTCTCCAGATACAGAAATCATGAGCCTGGCGCCAGGTTACACCCACAACCGGGTAATAGTTATAAGAAGGGAAGCGGAAGTAATATTCCACGTATGGTTCATTGTAAGCAAGTTCTTCCCGCCATACTAATGTATCAGGCAGGGCTTTTGCCATTATGTTTGTGTCGCCTGAAAACGTATTTTCCAGCCAGTACAGGTATTCCCGGTAGTGCACGTTGGCTACTTCGGTTTCGTCGATAAAAAAGGAAGGTACTGTGATACGGCGGGGAATATTATTCCAATCGCCCATTACGTCTTCGTCTTTGG
>DMRT01000196.1 GCA_003455235.1 Chitinophagaceae bacterium | reverse complement strand
GCCCGGGTACCGGTTTCGTAATTATCGCTGCTGAAGGTGCCCATGAAAGGCATTTCCAGGTGTACATGCGGGTCGATACAACCGGGAAAAGCGATCAGGCCTGTTGCATCAATTTCTTTATCTGCCTTAACATCGAGGTTCTTTCCAACGGCAGCAATACTTTCTCCCTGTATGAAGATATCACCGGTATAATCATCGGCGGCGCCAACAATGTGAGCATTTTTTATGAGGACAGACATATAGCAATTACTTTCTTTAATGGTTACGGTTTCTCATCAATACAATATACACAATCCCGCTCACAAAAAAGCCTACGAACCAGGCATAATTGTACAGGTGAGATATCCATGCAGGAAAGGTTGTGGCTGAAATTAATTTTACCTGCAGCAGGAACCCGGGGATATTTGGTACAATACCAACCAGCAACGCCAGGATAGCGGCATTATTAAACCCATTGCTGAAAAAATACCGTCCGTTGTGCCGGTATAATTCATCCACCACCAGTTGCTGCCTGCGGATAAAATAATAATCGGCGATCATAATGCCGCCTACCGGCCCGAGTAAACTTGAGTATGCAATGAGCCAGGTAAAAATATAACCATTGGGATCGGCAATCAGTTTCCAGGGAAAGATAAGTATACCAATGATGCCGGTGATGTATCCACCGGTGCGGAAATTTATTTTTCCGGGCGACAGGTTGGAGAAATCATTGGCCGGACTTACAATATTCGCAGCAATATTGGTTGCCAGCGTGGAAATGATGATACCGGCCATGGCAAAGGTTACCATCAGTTTATTTTCAAACTTACCCGCCAGCTTCACAATGTCCCACTCAGTGCTTCCATAAATGATGGCAGTTGCGGAAGTGACGATCACCCCCACAAAGGCAAAGAAAGTCATGGAAGGCGGGAGCCCGATGATCTGCCCGTTGATCTGTGCTTTCTGCGACCGGGCGTAGCGGGTAAAGTCGGGGATGTTCAACGACAGTGTTGCCCAGAAACCCACCATGCCGGTAAGTGCCGGGAAGAAATAATTCAGGAAATTACCGGTTGAGGTGAACTTCGAGGGTTGATCCAGAATTGGCCCCAGTCCTTTTGCAGCAACAATGGCCCAAATTAAAAGTGCCAATGCAGCAATGGGCAGGAAGAATGCTTTAAACACCAGCAATTTTTTAATACTGTCAACCCCCAGGTAAATAATATACATATTCAATGCCCAGAAAATGAAAAAACAAAGCATCGGCAATGCCTGTGGGAATAAAGAACTGCTGTCGATCTCGGGTAATGAAGGGTTCCAGGCACGCAATATATTGTAGAGTGAGGCACCACCGATCCAGGTCTGGATGCCGAACCATCCACAGGCAACAATAGCCCGCAGCATAGCCGGGATATTGGCCCCTTTTGTTCCGAAACTGGCCCGAACAAAAACAGGAAAGGGAATTCCGTATTTGGCACCCGCATGACCGTTCAATATCATCGGGATCAGTACAATACTATTACCGAGGAAAATGGTGAGGATAGCCTGCCACCAGTTCATACCACCACCAATAAGTGAGCTGGCCAGCATATAGGTGGGAATACAAAGGCTCATACTGATCCATAGTGCTGCATAGTTCCAGGTGCGCCATTTGCGCCTTTCGGCAGGAACAGGAGCCAGGTCTTCGTTGTAGAGGGAAGAGTCAGTTTGGTTTTGGTGCATTAAAGCAAGATTTGGTGATGTGCTGATTTGATAATTTGGTGAGGAGGCTATATTTCATTTCCAAATCACCAAATCTTCAAATTGCTCAATTGGTATTTTCGTCTGCTATTTTGATCGCTTCACCGATAATGGCAAGTCCTTCATCGATCTGTTCTTTGGTAACGATCAGCGGCGGTGCACAAAAGATATAATTCCACCGTACGAATGTATACATACCCAGTTCTTTTATTTTGGCTGCCACTTTATTCATCACGGTCATCTCTTCAGGTTTGGCGTTAAAGGGTGCCATGGGTTCTTTCGTTTTCCGGTTCTTCACCAGTTCAATACAGCCCAGCAATCCGGTATTCCTGAAATCACCAATGGAAGGATGTTTTGCTTTCAGTTTTTCCACCTGCTCTTCCATGTATTTCCCCATGGCCCTGGCATTTTCTATCAACCCGTCTTCCTCGTATACTTTTATTGTTTCCAGCGCAGCGGCACAGCAAACGGCATGGGCCGAATAGGTTAAGCCCAGCGGCATTACTGCGTCATCGTACCTGGCAGCAATTTTTTCACTTACCTGCAAACAACCAAAGGGCAGGTAACCGCAGGTAAGTCCCTTCGCCATGGCAATCATGTCGGGAACAATATCATGGTTCTGGAATCCGAACCACTGACCTGTTCTGCCAAAGCCGCTCATCACTTCATCGATGATAATTAATATGCCGTGTTTCTTTGTTATTTCTCTTACTGCCTTCAGGTAGCCTTTGGGATATTGCAAACAACCGGAGGTTCCCGATTCTCCTTCCAGCAGAACAGCAGCTATATTATTCGGGCCTTCATAGGCAATTACTCGTTCCAGTTGAGCGACTGCTTCTTTCAACAGGTTTTCTTCGCCGTATTCCCAGCGGTACAAATTGGGCAGATCAACGTGTACAAAGTTGGGTGCCTGCTGTGCATCTACCGGTAATTTCCGTGGATCACCGCCGGCGGATATCACACCCATGGTGGCGCCGTGGTACGACTGGTACCTCGTTAATATTTTATGACGCCCGGTATACAATCTTGCCAGTTTAATCCCATTCTCAATAGATGTGGCACCGCACAGGGTGAAGAAAGATTTATTAAGATTACCCGGACATATTTCTGCCAGTTTTTTTCCCAGGTCGGCCCGTGCCTTTGTAACACAACTGGGCGTTACATACGCCACTTCCTGCATCTGCCTAACCACCGCTTCGGTGATGCGCTGGTTGCCATGGCCGATGTTCATATTGATCAGCCCGCTGGAGAAATCAATGATACGGTTATCGTCATAGTCATACAGGTAAACTCCTTCCGCACGCTTTACGGCGATGGGGTTGGTGCCTTTTTGCTTGCTCCAGCTGAACAGGGTATAGTCCTGGGCGTCCTGGATGATGGCTGCGGATTCGGAAATTGTTTTTGTACTCATAAATTATTTTTTTGCCAGTATGTTAAGTTAAGATTATTTCCTCTTCCTGCTTTTATAAACAAAGAAGATTACAAGTCCAGCAACCAACAGTATGGGTCCTAATAATTCTCCAAGCTTCTGCCCTTCCGAAAATGAAGAAGATAATGAATCAGCAGCAGGAGCGTTTTTCAATATCTGCTTCTTACTGAAACGGATTGAACGCAACAGCTTCATCAAATCTGTACGGCATTCTGCTACTTTATCTTCAGCAGGCGCTGCTACAACTGAGTAGGTAAGTGTATTAACGCAAAAAAGGCAGACAACCCTGCTTAATGTACGCCTGGAACTATCTGCATAAAAACTTGCAACGAATCCCTTAACAGTATTAACCAGCGTGTCTTTTATATCCACATAAAATCCCTGCGACGTTGCATTTTTGCTTAATCCATACTTTACTCCTTCGTAGGTTTCCCTTGTTGACGCATAATCGTATGGATTCACATTCAGATCAGTCTGTGTTACCGTTACTCCAATATGAGAATATTCAGTACTGGCTTTAAACACCCGGGTATTGAAGCTTTTCCCATTTTTAAGAAATGCAGTATCAAAGCTTGTAACGTTTCGGGGCAAGGAAACCGTAAGTATCGAATCTATACGAATCTGTTGCCAATCCCGATCCTGGCAAGGAGAAAAATAAAAAGAGCACAAAAAGACTATTACAAAAGAATTTCTTTTCATAAACATCTGCTACTTAACTCATCCAGTTCACGCCCGCCTCCGGGTTCCATTTGGTGGTTGATTTTTTTAATTTGGTCCAGAATTCAATCGAACTCTTGCCTGTAATATCTCCCACACCGAACTTACTTTCATTCCATCCGCCGAAAGAGAAGGGTTCTCTCGGTACCGGCACACCTACATTCACGCCGATCATTCCGGCACTGGCCCGGTCGATGATATAACGGGCCATGCCGCCGTTCTGGGTGAACACGGATGCGGCATTGCCATAGGGGTTTGCATTCTCGATTGCCAGCGCCTCATCCACCGTGTTGGTTCGCATGATGGAGATCACGGGTCCGAATATTTCTTCTTTGGCAACACTCATCTCCGGCTTAACATAGTCGATCACGGTCGGACCAACATAGGTACCATTTTCTTTCCCCTTCACTTTCGCATTCCGTCCGTCCACCAATATTTTGGCACCGTTCTTTTCTGCTTCGGTAATGTATCCTTCTATCCTCGTTTTTGATTCTTTACTGATCACCGCACCGAGGTTTTCCCCGGGAACAATTTTTCTTGCTTCATCACAAATTTTACTGATGATGTGATCCACCTCCCCCACCGCCACCATGGCACTGGCAGCCATACAACGCTGACCGGCGCAGCCGCTCATGGATGCAGCCACATTCTGTGCCGTCATTTCCGGTTTGGCATCGGGCAATACCATCAGGTGATTCTTGGCGCCGCCGAGGGCCAGGCATCTCTTGTAATTTGATGTTGAACGTTGATAAACGATCTTGGCCACCTTGGTGGAACCAACAAAGGACACGGCTTCTATACCGGGATGATCGCAGATGGCTTCCACGATCTCCACATCACCATGAACAATATTAAAAACCCCATCAGGCAAACCGGCTTCTTTTAATAGTTCAGCCAATCTCCCGCAACTCAATGGAACTTTTTCGGATGGTTTAATGATCATGCAATTACCCAACGCAATGGCATTCGGTATCGTCCAGTTGGGAACCATGGCCGGAAAATTGAATGGAACAATAGAAGCCACTACGCCAAGTGGTACATGTTCGGTCCGGCATTCCACCCCCTTACTTACTTCCAGCACTTCGCCGGTTACCAGTTGCGGCAATGAGGTAGCAAACTCGGTCAATTCAATGCATTTTTCTATTTCTGCTACAGACTCACCATAGGTCTTCCCGTTTTCCTCGCTGCACAATTCAGCCAGTTCTTTCAGGTGCCTTTCCAGCAGGGTTTTATACCGGAAGAATATCTGTACTCTTTCTTTGATAGGCGTTCGGCTCCAGGCCGGAAAAGCAGTTTTTGCTGCCTTCACGGCAGCATCCAGGTCTTTGGCTAATGACATTGGAACGGTGGAAAGCAGGTTGCCATCCACCGGAGAGATTACTTCCATGGTGCGGGAAGAAGAAGACTCAACAAATTGCCCGTTGATGTAATTTTTAATCGGACTGTATTTCATATGCAAGATTATTGAACCATAAATTAAAGAAAATAAATGAGACTGGTTGGATTAAGGGCTGAAATCGGGAGGCATATAAAAACAAAAAGCCCTTCGACATAAATCGAAGGGCCTGGGTTATGCTGTCGGGATGGCAAGATTCGAACTTGCGACCTCCTGGTCCCAAACCAGGCGCGATAACCGGGCTACGCTACATCCCGAAC
>DMRT01000239.1 GCA_003455235.1 Chitinophagaceae bacterium | reverse complement strand
GCTTCGTGGCAGGCTTCCATCAAATGCTTGCGGCTGCAGCCTGTTTGGTTGGGTTTGTTGTTTTTGCCTCTCCATCCCCAGAATGCTTTGGAAGAAACCGTGTATGAAGTGCGGTCCCATTTTTTCTTTTTCAGCACCCGCCCCATCATTTTTTCACTTTCACCCAGTGCATATACTTCTGCGTTGTCGAAAAAGTTAATGCCGTTATCGTAGGCAATGCCCATCAGTTCGTCGGCCACTTTATCATTGATCTGTTTGCTGAAACTGACCCAGCTTCCAAAAGACAATGTACTTACCTGTAAACCAGACCGGCCAAGACGACGATACTCCATAAACAAGAAGAAATTTTGAGAATGCTAAGGTAAGATAACAAAGCGAGAATGATTTTTGTTTAACCGTATCTTAATCAGTAGGAAATTCCGAGTTGCGTACACGGATGAAGCTGTTGGTTACATTCCTGATTACCCATTCTTTAAAATCCTGGCGGGCTTCCATGCCCACACCATCTATGATCTCAAGCTTACGGCGGATGCGGACGGTTTTATCGGTATAAAATTCAAGGCCGGTTCGGTTACGGTCCCACCAAAGTTCATTGCAATACAGGGTATCCCCTTTAATATTGATCACCCGGACGCTGTCTTTCAGAAATACCTTGCTTTCGGTTTCGTAATATTTTCCATACAGCGCATCAAGCCGGCTGTCGATGGCGCCGGTTTCATCATAAAAATCAACATGCAGTGTTTTTGGAAATTCCACATAGGGTTTGGCATCCTGTACACGAAGCATGAGGGGAGATAAGAGTTTGGCTTTCGCTTTTCCCCCCAGGGTGTAATTGATGTCTGCATTTTTCACTTCTTCCACACCCAGGTTTTTACTGTTCATGTCGTGCAGTTCTTTATCGGTGTTTTCGCAGGAAAAAAGAATGCCGGTACTTGAAACAAAAGCAATGCAGATGGCCAGGTGCCTGTTGTTTGCAAAACGGAATGATCTGCCCCGGGAGATGAACATGTATTTTGAATAAAGCTTAAAGGTAGCTTAATAATACTTACGCTTCTGGAACCAGCTTGCATTCATAGAAAGGCCGATGCTGATCCGAACCAGGTTTTCACGCAGGTTGGTTTGCTTGTTTCCGCGGTTCCCGATTTCGAGCGCTGTGTTCAGTATCACAAATTCGTCGTAGAGCCGGTAATTCTTTTTAAGCGAGGTAAGAGGCAACCCGGCACCGATGGTGAAACCGTATTCAGGACGGTTTTTGTTCACGCTGATATAATCCGGGCCATAATACAGACCCGCCCGGTATTTTACAAAGTTGAAATATTTTGCTGTAGGGCTGTTTCCTTTATTGGGGTAGTATTGGGCACCGGCTCGCAGTGTCCAGTTATTCTTTACCGCATCGGTTTGCCCGTAGTAGCGGTAACTGCCCCAGTTTCCATAATCAAAGTCAACCCCAAACATCCAGTTTCTATCCTGGTAGTTCAGTCCGAACCCGATCCGTGCCGGGTACTTGATTGTTCCTTTCACATTCTTGTCTTCAAATACACTGTCGATGCGGTAGAAGCCCCCGTTCTGATCATAGATGATTGTTTCCCGGATATTATCGCTGTTCGCCCGGATGTTTTGCTGAAGGTTTCCATATAAACCAATGCGCAGGTTCCTTTTTATAATACGTGCGTCTTTTTCATCCCGGGCAAGAACGATATCGTATTGCATACCGCCATTGAAGAAGAAACTGCCGAAGGTTGTTTTATTCTCCGAATTGGACATGTAATAATAAATCGTGTCGTTCATAAAAGCCAGCTTGGTACTGTAGTCCTTGCTGCCGAACATATATCCTGCATTAAGACCAATGCTGAAATTTTTCACCCGCAGGCCCGTGCCCACAAAGGCCTGGTTAACACCACCGTTTCCTTCATAGATGGTATTAAGACTGTCGAGGTTGGGAATGCGCTCATTCTTTTCAATCTTGTAGTTGATTTTGGATACCGGCTTGATGCCAAAACTCAACCCCCAGCTCATGTCTTTCTTATACATCTTGGGTGTGGTTAGCGGGAAACCAACCTGCAGGTAAGAAAAATAGGTATTGGTGGAGGTGAATTTATCAGCCGGGCTGCTGCTTTTGAGCGTACGGATATCGATCTCTCCACCCAGGTCAAAAATAGTGGATCCTATCTGCGATAAGGCGGCGGGGTTGGTGAAATTAAGTGAGCGGTTATCATTGGTGGCTGCAGAGATACCTCCCATGCCACGGGTAAAAATATTCTGGTTCGGGGTAAGGTCGCCCAGTCCATAGCGTGAATAAGGTGAATTTTCCTGGGCACTACTGGTAAATTGAAGCCCCAAAAAGAGCAGGAGTACGGAAAAAAATCTAGCTATTGTTAGTTTCGCTGAGTGCATACAGGCCTTTGAATAAAAAATTATGGTCGGCAAATATCTTGTTTTTAAGCTGCCCGGCAAAATAGGTGGTATCACCCCCGGTTAAAACAGCGTTAAAGTTGCCGTATTTAGAGGCATATGCATTAATAAAACCATCTATTTCAAAGGTCATCCCGGCAATTACACCGCTTTGCATATTGGTTTTGGTGTCATACCCGGTAAGCGGGAAATTCCAGTCTTTTTGAACCAGGGGAAGCCTGGCAGTGTAATGCTGCATGGCTTTAAAGCGCATTTCCATACCCGGTGAAATGCTGCCGCCCAGGAACTGGTGGTACTGGTTGATGAAATTATACGTGATACAGCTGCCCAGTGCGATAACCAGGTTATTCTTCCCTGGAAAAAAACGGGTAGCGGCGGCACAAAGTGCCAGCCGGTCGGCCCCGATGGTTTCCGGCTTGCCCGAAGGAATGCTGAAATTGATGCGGGTTAGGTGGGATACTTTATGAAAGGATGTACGGGCAGCCAGCAGCTCCTCGATGGCGGTATTATGATCAACAACAGAAGAAAGGATGGATCGGTGCGGCTGGTATTCCTTCAGAATTTTTTCAATGGTGGCCGGGTCATCATTTTCCAGTACAAGATCAAAAACAAAGCGGTCACTTTCAAAAACGGCTGCCTTTAAACGGGTATTTCCAAAATCAAAACAAATTGTTTTTGCCATCAAAGTCCCTTTAGATTTTTAAAATGTCCGTTCAGTTTTACTTTTTCTTTCAGTGTTTCCATTTCCGCCAGCACAGGAATCACTTTTTTAAGGTGCCGTTTCAGGTATTCCTGCCGCTGCAATTCCTGTAACAGTTCCAGCAGTTCATATTCTTCCTGCAGCGACATGCCGGCGTGATGCGCCACATCGTAACTCCACAGTTCAGCTTCTGGCTTGGGAAATTTCTTTTCAATGTTGAGCAGTTTGTGCAGTTCCCTGATTCCGTTTACAATGCCCTGCATCAGCGCCCGGTTTCCCTTGTCATCATTGTCTGGGTAACTTACAATGGCGCCGCTGTATAATTTATCGGGAAGTGTATTGATCATTTCCAGCATGCGGAAAACCTGGAGGCCTTCTGTTTTAATATCCATTTTTCCGTCTTCATATACCTTGCTGATCTCCTTCACCTGCACCGCCGTTCCCATCTCGTTGATCTTGTCGTTGATCACCGAAGGAATACCAAATGGCTTTTTGGTTTCGTAACATTCATTGATCAGCTGCTTATAACGCGGTTCAAAAATGTGCAGGTTCAATTGTTCGCCGGGATAAACAACAATGCCGAGGGGAAATATGGGGATGAAATTGGTCATAGGTTATGGTTTACTCAGTTCTCGGGATGTTCATTCATCATTTTAAGGTAATGATATTTCATAAAGGTATACCAGGATGTTGTTTTGGCAATCACAAATCCTTCACGCCCGTCGAGAAATCCGAGCCGGAAAATATAATGCTGCACAAAAGCAAACACCGGGGAAAAATATTGTTTAAAAAAATTCGGTTTCCGACCGGCTTCAAAATACTTACGGGCATTCATCCGGGCATAACCGGTCATTTTCTGCCTGTACTCCAGGCGGTTCTGAACGGTATAATGCAGGATGTTCCCTTTCAGCAGGGTAATAACAACCCCGGGGGGAAATACGAGGTTCTCGTGCACTTCGGCCATGTTCCATTTTACTTTTTGCCGGTTAAACAGGCGGATGTGTTTATCAAAACCCCATTCACCGAAGCGGATCCATTTATTGCAGAAAAAATTTTTAAAGCGGATAGTAAACACTTCGTTCTCCTTCTGCAGCGAAAGCTGTTGCAATGACTGTTTCAGCTCTTCATCAATCGCCTCATCAGCATCGAGGCTTAGTATCCAGTCGTATGCGGCTGCTTCAATTCCCATGTTCTTATTGATTCCATAACCATGCCATCCTGTTTCAATCACCCGGGCTCCAAACGTCCGGCATAGGTTTACCGTATCATCGGTACTTCCGCTGTCAACTACCACCACATCCCGTATAAGCGGCTGCAGGCTTTGCAGCGTATTGCCGATGATGTGGGCTTCATTGCGGGTAATAATGACAACCGATATGTTCATGCTGCAAAGAAACAATAAAAATCTGCACAGCCATAGCGGTCGCTTCTGCTGTATTATAGTTTGGAAATTGAAATTAAACATTGAAATTTGTTCTATGTGGAAGCAACAGCTAGATGAAATCAGGAACGGCAACAGTAAAACGCTGGCCCGATGTATATCCTGTATCGAAAATGAAGTGCCCGGCTATGAAGATCTTTTACAGGAGCTGCCCGCCTCCACCACACCGGTAATCGGCATTACCGGTCCGCCCGGCGCCGGCAAAAGCACCTTAGTAGATGCACTGATCGGCACACTGGTAGCTGCCGGAAAATCGGTGGCCGTATTGTGTGTAGACCCTTCTTCACCGTTTAACCTCGGCGCATTCCTTGGAGACCGTATCCGAATGAGTGAGTGGTACAACAATCCCCTTGTATTTATCCGCTCGCTGGCGACCCGGGGTTCCCTGGGCGGGCTTCATCCAAAGATCATCGAGATCAGCGACCTGGTGAAGACAGCTCCGTTCGATTACCTCATCATTGAAACCGTGGGTGTGGGGCAAAGCGAAGTGGAAATCGCCGGACTGGCAGATGCCACTGTGGTAGTGGTGGTGCCTGAAGCCGGAGATGAAGTGCAAACCATGAAGGCAGGCCTGATGGAAATTGCCGACATCTTTGTCGTGAACAAGTCTGACCGGCCCGATGCAGACATGTTTGTGAAAAACCTGCGGCTGATGCTGGCCCCAGCCTTTCACACCCACCAAACGGAGGTGCCGGTAATTAAAACAGTCGCTCTGCAAAAAAAAGGAATCACCGAACTGGTTGAAAAAATCAACGTGCTGCTTCAGTACAAAACAGAGCGGGAAAATAAATACTGGCTGCTGGCAGAAAAGGCGTATTACCTGGTACAGAAAAAAAGAATGGCCGGAATTGATAAAGCTGTATTAAAAGAAGAGATCAAAAAAGCAGGGCCGGGATTCAATCTCTACCGCTTTATTAAATCATACCTGTAACCGTATTGATCATCCTTTCATGGAAAATCCGCAAACATCCAGCACGAATACCACACCCCTTGTTTCTATTGCATTGTGCACCTATAACGGAGAAAAATTTCTGCAGCAACAGGTAGACTCGCTGCTTACCCAGTCGTACACCCATATTGAAGTGGTGGCAGTTGATGACGCCTCATCAGACGGAACCCGGCAACTGCTCCAACAGTACGCCGACCGGGATGATCGCTTCCGGTTTTTTACCAATGAAAAAAACCTGGGATACAACCGGAATTTTGAAAAGGCAATTTCGCTGTGCGGGGGAGAATACATTGCTGTTTCAGACCAGGACGATATCTGGGAGCCGAACAAAATTGAACGCATGATGGATCAATGGCCGGGTGATTCGTTGTTTGTGTATTCGTTATCCGGTAATTTCTCCGGCAATGATTTTGCCGGGAGAACCGCGGCGCCGAATGTACAATACACCGCCATCAGCGACGTACACAAACTGGTATTCAGCAGCCCGGTGCATGGGCATGCCTGCATGTTCAGAAAAGAACTGGCACCCCTTTGTATGCCCTTCCCGGAAAACATTTTTTACGACTGGTGGATGAGTATGCACGCCGCCGCCGCCGGCACCATTGGCTGTATACCCGAAACACTCACCTGGCACCGGGTACATGAAAGTAACAGCTCACGCAACATTACTTCCATTGCCGACCGGAAAGAACGGAATGCACAGTTAAGGAACCAATGCGTTTACTTTATTGAAACTTTTTGCCAGAAAGGACTGCTTGAAAAGAAACAGGAAAATTCGTTGCGGCAATATGCATTTATACTTAAGCAAATGGATGGTACGAAATTTTCCTGGCCGATGTTCCGGTATGTTATGCGGAACCGGATGCTGGTGTTTCATTACAAGAAACCCAAACCATTCCGTCTGCTCTCCTCCATCAAACATGCCGTCCGGATGGGATACAAGGGACTGTTGTAAACAAATGGAATGATTATCCCCGCTGTTGCAAGGATTCCTGCTCTTCTATTTTTTTATTTCCTTTCCACCAGCGGTAGCCGATAAACCCTACGATGGCAAAGGGCATCAACATTAAATAAATAATGCCCGAGTTCATACCGGCGGCCGGTTTTTCGCCCAACTGCTGGGCGGTTTTGGTACAAACAGCGCATTGGGCGGCAGCCTGCTGTACCGAAAAGAGCATCAAAAGAGCGGTGACTGATATACGGAAAAAATATTTCATGTTTGCCGGGCAAAGGTACAACAGTCGCTGCGATGACCACAAAATGTTTAACAGAAAATATGAGGCCCGGTTGCTCCAAAAAAGCAGCAATCAGTGTATTTTGCAGGAAATACAGACAACGTATTATGAAACAATTTTTACCTGTGTTTTTTTTACTGTTTTCCGCTTCTGCCGCCTCTGCCCAGCCATTGACGGCGAAGAGTTTTTATAAAAAGGGTATTGAACAGAGAGACAAGGGCCTGTTCCTGGATGCCATGGGTTCTTTCAAGCGAGCCATTGTACTCAATAAGAATTTTGACTCAGCCTACCTGGAAGCCGGATCCATTTATGCCCGTACTACCCGGCCCGACAGCGCCGTATGGTTCTTCAAAAAGGCCATCAGCATCAATACAAAATTTACCGCCGCATATATCGCCCTTGGAAATTTTTACCGGGATGTACAGCCCACGAACTTCGATTCGGCCCTGAGCTGTTACATGGCCGCTATCAGGCTCGACAGCTCCAATAAAGTAACATACTACAGCATTGCCTGGTGCTATAATGCCAAGTCTGAATACGAAAAAGCCATTCCCTTCGCCGTCAAAGCACTGAACATCGATAATGATTACAAGCCTGCTTACAGTGAACTGGGACATGCATACCGCCGTACCGGAAAGTTCAAAGAAGGTATTGAACAGTTCAAAAAGAATCTCTCCGTTTCTGTGGTGGACCTAGCCCTGCTGTACTCCGGATTTTGCTACCTGGAACTAAAAGACAAGGAGTCGGCCCTTCAGCAATACGAAGCACTTAAAAAAGTAAATGAAAAAATGGCCGAGTCGCTGAAGAAGCGGATCGATGCCACGCAATAATTCTCCTTCTGCCGCAACCGGCCTGCATAAATACCCACGGGAAGGTATTGCTGCCGCTGATTCATTATTGTACTTTGTGTAAAATATTTTATTATGTACAGGTACATACTGGCTTTTATTATCGCCCTGCTGGCAATCAATATCAGTTTTGCGCAAAGTGGTAAAACAGCCACCCAGTTATACGACGAAGGCTTAACATTTAAAGAAAAGAAAAAGTATTCCGAAGCTGTTGGATCGCTTCAAAAAGCCATTGCCCTTAAACCGGATTATAAAGAAGCCCTGTTCGAAGCCGGTTGGTGCAGCATAGAACTGAAAAACTATACTGAAGCCCTCGGGTTCCTGCAAAAAGCAAGATCGCTCTGGCCCACGGAAGCCAAAGTATACCTGGAGACAGGGTATGCCCTGGAGAAAACCGGTAAACCCGAAGAGGCGAAGCAGCAGTATATTAAATGCATCAGCCTGAAGACCGATTATGCCCTGGCCTACAAATACCTTGGTTACCTGTATTACGAAGAAGAGAATTACAAAAAAGCCCTGGAAAACCTGAAGCTTTATATTACCTACGAGCCCAAGATTACCAGCGATGAAGTGTATTACCGGAAAGGATATTCAGAGAATGAGCTGGGGCTTTACAATGATGCCATCGAATCGATGAATAAAGCCAATACCATTTACCCCGACGATGCCAGCACCTATATTGAAATAGGATATGCTTTTAAGGAGCTCGGAAAAGCCGACGAAGCGCTGGCGAACTACAAAAAAGGCATGCAGCTGGATCCTAAATCGGTGGCCGCCACCAATGGTATTGGAGATGTATACCGTGACCTGAAAAACGAACCATCTGAAGCAATCAGCTATTATAAGAAAACATTAGAGATAGATGGTCAGAACAAAAAAGCCAATTACTGGACCGGCTGGTGCTATAATGAAATGGAGAAGTTCAGCGAAGCCATTCCTTATCTAAAAAATGCCGTAACCATCGACAGCAAATACGTGAGTGCCCTCACCGAACTGGGGTACACATACTACTCTCTCAGCAGGTACGACGAGGCCCTTGCCCAGCTAAAAAATTCCATGGCCGTGGAAAAGACCGAACTCAACCTGTATTATTCGGGTCTCTGCCATGTGGCCAAAAAACAAAAAACGGAGGCGCTGAAATATTACGACGAGCTGGTTAAGAAGAAGTCGGACTACGCAGCAAAACTCAAAAAAGAAACCGACAAACTGTAACGGATCAGCCATTTCTTATTTCAGAACCCGTAGACGCATTGTGAAAAATCTCCTGGTCGAAGAATTTAGGATCCGTAACATAAGCATCCAGCTCTCCTTTCATAATGGTATGAGAAAGCAGGTCGTCGGCCCGGTAGATGACCGGTGTTTGAGCCTTTGCCAGCTTCTTTGCTCCTACCAGTGATACAGCATACGCATGCGTGCAATCGTGAAATCCTGCTTTTTTCAAATGACTGCTGAACGGCCTGGGCAGCATATTGCTCACCATGGTATAACTCCATTTCATTAAGCCCAATGCACTGGTGAGTTTATAAAAAAACTGTTTCCGTTTCAGGGCGGGTGTCACTTCTTCGTGTTTTAAGTAACCAAGGTAAACCAGCTCCCACCCGGCCGGCAGTTGAGAAAGGGCTTCCGGCAGCGCTTCCATATCGGCAATACGGGGCAATACATCATCTTCCAGAATCAATACTTTTTGCCAGTTATGCTTTATCATTTCTTCATAAACCATGCGGTGCGACAGCGAACAGGCTATTTCACCCAGGTTAAGTGGTTTCCCCTGCCGTTGAAGTTGTTTGGCCCTGACTTCATTATAGGTGCCATCCTGTTTTACTTTTTCCAGGTCGATCTGCAGTTTATCAGCCCCCCAGAAAAAATCAAACGACAAACCCTGCAGCCGCAACCGCACTTTCTCATGCCGTTCGGTAAAGCGGGGAACAGATACGATAAATATCTTATCAAAATACTGTTGCAGTGATTGTATGGCAGTTTCCGGCATCGGCATAAAATAATTATTTATTTAGCAGCTGTTGGGCAACCCGGTTGAATGTCTTTCCCCAGGCATCCCAGTTCAGTTCTTCCTCAAACTTTTTCCGGCTGCTGGCTGCAAGGGTATAGTAAGCAATATCATCGTTGAATAATGTTTGTATTTTTTCTGCATATGCCATGGCGCCGGCATTCAGTGGCAATGTAAATCCATTTACCCCATTCTCCACATAGGTGGATACGCCGCCGGTATCGGTGCTGATGGAAGGAATACCAAATGCACTTGCTTCACAAAATACCACCCCGGCGCATTCGGCCCGGGTAGGCAGCAGCAGGAAATCGCTGTTGCGGATGATATCATACAGCTGTTTTGATTCCTGTGTGTTGTGCTTATTAATAAACGGGATCACGGTAATATCAGGATAATCATTCTTCCCTTCTATATAACCCGGCGGGGTGCAGCCGATGATGGTTAAATGAGCCGCCATTCCATTTTTCTTAAGTTCAGCCAGGGTGTTCAGTGCAATGTCTCCACCCTTCCGCTCCCATTCAACGCCGAGGAATAGCAAGCGGCATATTTTATTTTTCTCCTTCTTAAGTTCATTCCGGTCGGGTACTGTATCCAGGTTGGCTCCCAGCGGCGCAACAGTAATTTTATTTTCGGCAATGCCATAATCTTTCATTGCAGACTGCTTCGTCCATTCGGAGGCAAGCATGCAATGCGCTGCATTTCCAAAAGCACTTTTATCAAGCTCAATGCCCTGCCTTATATTGTATGCAGCGAGGTTATCGAATGAATCATAATACCCCTGTATCTGCGAGAAAGTGGCGTCCGTCATGAAGATCACCGGAACAGGAGTGTGGCAGTAAGCGATTAATTGGGGAGCTGCCGGAACAAACAGGATATCGGGTTTATGAATTTTCAGGTCTTTCTCCAGTTGCTTGCTGAACCATTTTGCATAACCCTTCAGAAACTCAACCGCCACCTTTTTATTTTTCAGTTTTTGCAATT
This sequence comes from Chitinophagaceae bacterium, assembly GCA_003455235.1. GTDB lineage: Bacteria > Bacteroidota > Bacteroidia > Chitinophagales > Chitinophagaceae > Ferruginibacter. The sequence continues at coordinate 17,546 of DMRT01000239.1, read as the reverse complement.
GTTTATGCAGGATAAGCTGTTCCCGTATATACCATGGCCATTTGTATTGAAAGATTTCCGTGTCTGAATATTTTTTAATGGCCTGGTAAGAGTAATAATAGGTCCCCGACCAGGAGCTTTTCTCCAGCGGACTCCACCTGCCTGCGAAACCTGTTTTCATTATAACCCGTTTAGCTGCAAATATCTTTTTTAAATTGTAATAATGCCCGGTTAAATTTTTCTTTGTGTAGATTTGACAGCAATGAAGATCGCATTCATCAGTTTTGAATTTCCGCCCGATACCGCCATCGGCGGCATTGCCACCTACGTGGAGAATGCCGCCCTGCTCATGGCGCAAAGAGGGCACCAGGTGGAGGTATTCACCAGCAGTCCAGGCAGCGAATCGCTGAATGAACAGTGGCGGGAGAATATACGGGTGCACCGGGTACACACCGCCAACCGTGACCAGTTCAGTAAACTGCTGCTTCCTGTTTTTACGGAACGTCACCGGCAAATGGATTTTGATATTGCCGAAAGCCCGGAGTACAGTTATGAAGGAATGGAAGTGAAAAAGAAATTCCCCGGACTGCCGATGATCGTCCGTTTCCATACGCCTTCTTTCTGGGTGAAATGCCTCAACAAAAAATACGTGGCGGGTAATATCAAGGAGAAACTGAAATCGATGCTGGGCATCAAACAGTACAAAAAAGAAAAAGACAAAGAATACCTGTTTTCCCTGATGGCCGATGGCTGGGTGGTTCCCTGCACAGCGATGAAAGAAGTATTGACGGAGTACTGGGGGCTGGATGAAAATAAGATAACCATCATTGCCAATCCTTTCCTGCCTTCAAAAGAGTTACTGGATATTCCTGTTGAAACAAACAACAACAGGATCAGTTTTATCGGCCGGCTGGAAGTGCGCAAAGGAGTGACCCAGCTGGCGGCCGCTATTCCCTTAGTGCTGGCACAAAGGCCCGGTACAGAATTTTGTTTCATCGGCAAACCCAATCATGCCCCGGGTAAAAACGGGATGATGGACGATTACCTGAAAAAACAACTCCGTTCCTTTGAACAAAACATCCGGTTCATCCCGCATGCGCCAAAAGAAAAGATACCCGAATTGCTTGCACAAACAGATATCTGCGTATTTCCCAGTTACTGGGAGCTGTTCGGCTATGTATGTACTGAAGCAATGGCGGCAGCCAGGGGTATTGTAGCTGGAAATATCGGCGGTATGAAAGACATGCTGGAAGACATCAACGGCGGTGTGCTTGTTGATCCACATTCTCCACAGGAGATTGCGGGGGGGATCTTATTCCTGCTCAACAATTCTTTTGAAAGAAAAGAGATGGGAAAACGGAGCAGGGATAAAGCGATGAATTATTACAGCAACAAAGTGGCGGCCATGGCTGAACAGTATTACCTATCTAAAATAAAAAAGCATTGAACCGTGTTCAATGCTTTTGATTATTCATTTTAATACGTTCATGCTGTTTCAGCACTCATCTGCTTCTGCACTTTTTTTCGGTCTTCCTCGTTCAAGATCACTTTGCGCATGCGGATATTTTTGGGTGTAACCTCAATGCATTCGTCCTGCTGGATGTATTCCATACATTCTTCCAGCGTGAGCAATGTTTTAGGAGCGATACGAACTGCATCATCACTGCCGCTTGCCCGGTGGTTGGTGAGTTTCTTGGCTTCCGTTGCATTTACCACCAGGTCGCCCGGTTTGATGTGCTCGGCAATGATCTGGCCGGCATACACATCATCTCCGGGATCAACAAAGAAGGTTCCCCTGTCCTGCAATTTATCAATGGAGTAAGCGGTTGTTTTTTCTGTATTCTTCGAAAGCAGTACGCCGTTGTTACGGCCGGGTATGGCACCTTTCCAGGGGCGGTATTCAATAAACCGGTGTGCCATTACGGCTTCGCCGGCGGTATTGGTAAGCATGTTGCTGCGTAAGCCGATCAGTCCGCGTGAGGGAATTTCAAATTCCAGGTGCTGCATTTCACCCTTTGTTTCCATCACGGTGAGTTCGCCTTTGCGCTGGGTAACCAGGTCAATTACCCGTCCGCTGAATTCCTGCGGCACATCCACCACCAGGTTTTCATACGGTTCGCATTTTTTCCCGTCAATCTGCTTTACCAGCACCTGAGGTTGTCCAACGGTTAATTCATATCCTTCTCTCCGCATGGTTTCAATGAGGATACCGAGGTGAAGAATGCCACGTCCATACACAAGAAAGCTGTCGGCGCCATCGGTGTCTTCCACACGCAGGGCCAGGTTTTTTTCTGTTTCTTTCATCAGGCGGTCACGCAGGTGGCGGCTGGTAACAAATTTACCATCCTTACCAAAGAAAGGAGAGTTGTTGATACCAAAGAGCATGCTCATGGTAGGTTCATCCACGCTGATTACCGGCAATGCTTCGGGGAACTCTGCATCACAAACCGTATCGCCGATATTGAATTCTTCCAACCCAACGATGGCACAGATATCACCGGCGCTTACTTCGGTTACTTTCTTTTTACCCAGCGCCTCAAATGTATAAAGCTCTTTCACTTTTGATTTCAGTATTTTTCCATCAGCCTGTACCAGGGCAATGTTCTGCGATTCCCTGATGATGCCCCTGGCCACTTTACCTACGGCGATACGGCCAAGGAAAGAAGAGTAGTCCAGAGATGTAATCTGCATTTGCGTGGTTCCTTCATTTACTTTCGGCTCCGGAACATGTTCCAGGATAGCGTCCATCAATGGAAGTATATTCTCGGTAGGAGTAAGCGACGTGTTCATCCATCCCTGCTTGCTGCTTCCGTAGATGGTAGGGAAGTTCAGTTGTTCTTCAGTGGCATCCAGGTTGAAGAATAATTCAAATACGGCGTCGTGCACTTCATCCGGGCGGCAGTTTGGTTTATCCACTTTATTGATCACTACAATCGGGTGCAGGCCAAGTTGTAAGGCTTTCTGTAATACGAACCTTGTTTGGGGCATCGGGCCTTCAAACGCATCCACCAGCAACAAAACGCCGTCGGCCATTTTCAAAACACGTTCCACCTCACCACCAAAATCGCTGTGGCCGGGAGTGTCAATCACATTGATCTTGATTCCCTTGTAGGTTACCGACACGTTCTTACTGAAAATGGTGATCCCTCTTTCCCTCTCCAGGTCATTATTGTCCATGATCAGCTCTCCTGTTTCCTGGTTTTCCCGGAAAATATTGGTGCTGTGCAGGATCTTATCCACCAGCGTGGTTTTCCCGTGGTCAACGTGGGCAATAATGGCGATGTTTCGGATATTCATAAAGTAGAAAAATTGAAGCCGCAAAGGTACGCCAATTAAGCCGGATGGCAACGCTAATTTTAAATTAATATCCGGGCAGATTACCTTTCAGAAACAAAGGTATTAAGTGTAAATTACCTGTATGAAAAATATACGTAAAACAGGAGCCCGCAAGCGCATTGCACTGGTGGCGCACGACAATAAAAAAACGGAGCTGATCGAGTGGGCGGTTTACAATAAAACCTCGCTGGCCAGGCATGAATTAATAGCCACCGGCACCACGGGGAAAATGCTGGAAGAAGAACTGGACAGGCCGGTGAAAAAAATGCTTAGTGGTCCGCTCGGTGGCGACCAGCAGATCGGCGCCCTTATCGCAGAAGGGAAGATTGATGTGCTCATCTTCTTCTGGGATCCGATGGAAGCACAGCCACACGACAGCGACGTAAAAGCATTATTAAGACTGGGCGTTGCCTGGAATATCCTGCTCGCCTGTGACCGGGCAACGGCCGACTTTATCCTTACTTCTCCATTGATACAGGAAGAATACGAGATCATCATTCCTGATTACAGCGGTTACATGAACCGGAGACTGAACAAATAAAAAAGCTGCCCTGTTGAGCGGGCAGCTTTGAACATCATTTGTTACTTCATTATTTCTTAACCAGTTTTTCCAGGTAGGTTTGTCCGTCAGCTATCACTTTCACATAATACACGCCGGCTGCCAGGTTGTCGATATTGATCACGTACACACCGTTCAGTGTGTTGTTTATGGCCTGTGTCAGCACCATCTTACCGGATGCATCGGTGAACTGAATGTTTCCTGCATTATGTTTGAACGGAAGGATGATGCGTACGCTGGCCGATGCCGGGTTGGGTTGCAGGATGATCTTATTGCGGCCACCCTCAATCCTGGCTTTGCGTATTTCTGATAATCTTTCGATGCCATCTATATCTACCTGGCGGAGGCGGTAATAATACCAGGTGCCCTTGTCAACGTTGTAGTCAACATAATTGTATTGACTGAGCTGGTTGCTGTTACCCCTTGCGGTCACCGTACCAATGGCAGCAAACTGGGTAGCATCCATGCTGCGTTCAATAATATAATTCTTCGTATTGATCTCCGCCTTGGTCGTCCAGTTAAGTAAAATGGATTCGCTTTCTGCTTTTGCGGTAAACTGCAGGTCATACACGGGCAGCGGTGTAGGACTGCGGTCGGTAAGCATGAATTTAGAGAACCCGGTGAAGTCGCCTGTATATGAAATAAATCCTCTTGTTGCCAACTGATCATCCACCGTAACAGGTGCTACCACGGTGCCGCTGATGCTGGCACCCAGCGGATCACTATCTGCCACTTTCAGGATATTCAGGTTTGGAGTGGCCGCTCCCCAGATGGAGACTTCGGCGGCGGTGAAATAAATGCTGGCCCGGTAGTTTCCGGAATAAGCGTTGTCCGGGGTAATCTGTATCACTTTATCGCCCCGGAATGCACTTACGCCATTGATGGTGGCTGATTGCCTTCCGGTTCCTGCCGCAGCAACAGTAGCAGTAATGCAGCCTATATTGGTCATGTTACGCACCGTGGTAATCAGCTCTCCATCGGCCGTACTTTGCACAGGCGCCTGTTGCGTGCCGGTAACATACACGGTATTGGTGCTGGCTGCTGTACTTTCAACCTTTACCCCTTTTACAAACACCGCCATGGTATCAAGCGTAAACGGAGGATTGGTTCCTGCTGTATTGTCGTTCTCCCAATAAAAGGCAATATAAAACTGCTGACCCTTCAGTGAAGCGGGAAGATTAACCGTAAGGTTGGTTCCGGTGGTTATTCCCTGCAGAACAGTGGTGCCGGGAATATTACTGAACGTGGTGCCGTTCAATGAATACTGAAGGCGGCCAAAATCATAATAAGTGCCACTGAACAATTCTCCATTGCACTTATAAGTAAGAAAGAGTTTCAGCGAATCGCTGCTGCCGGTAATAGCGGTTGCGTTGATCAATGGTGAGCGCAGGCGGGACGTGGCCTGGGCAGTATTGGTATATGCCAATGGATTGGTGGTTACGTTGTTGGTAATATGCGCAGCGCCTCCTGAAGTTCCGGCGCCACCGTTTGCACTATAGGTCCATACATTGGTGCTGCCGGTACTGGCAATGGTCCATGTTCCTGAAGTGGGCCCGGGTGTTGCGATGGGGCCGAACCCTTCTGTCAGCAATACCACATCCGTTTGCAGGGGAGTGATGACCTGGTCGTTATCGTAAATCACAAAGTCACATAGCTGGTTATAGTTATCTGCCACGGCATTACCTCCGGAAGCATTGATACTGTACGAAAGCTGTATGGTTTCTGCTCCTTCAAAATTATTATCGGCAAAAACCCTTACCGTTACCGGTTGCGATAAGGTGCCGCTGTTTAATGTTACGGAAGCAGGCGTAACGGTATAATCCGATCCGCTGGTGGCTGTACCCGATGCATTGAATGTTACAATGGCCGGTTGCGATGGGGGGCCATCAATCACCACGTTCACTACATAATCCCGGTAGCGCTGGCAGCCGGTGCCTACGGTTTTCAGGCTGTCTTCATACACATGAACCGCATTGGTATAAAACCGCACTTTGGGTGTGGTACTGCAGTTATTCAGTGTAAAGGATGCGATTCTTGTGTTCCAGGTGGTGGCGCCGTTGTTGTGCTGTGCGGTAAGCCAGAAATCACGGTCAGTAACCGGATCAATGGTAAGCACATTATAATCACCATAGCGGTTGCTTCCGTTGGATGCGGTACCGTTTGTAATCACTGTTTCAGCAAGTGTCATCGTTCCTAACGGATCACATTCATTACGGGCCGTAAAACGGATAGAGGGATTGGCAGTTGTTCCTGAAACATTGTACATGAGCCCGATATTTCCCACCGCGTCATATGTGAGGCCGCCCAGCCAACGCTCATTTGCATCGGGTGCCCAGGTTCCCTGCTGGTAAATGCCCCAGCTGCCGGTATTACGCATCTCCATCCAGCGGATACCTCCTTTTCCTGCGCCATCGGCATCCACGGTAAAATTCAACACAATTCCCTGGTGTGTTCCGAAATTGCGGTAAACAATTTTATTAGTGATGCGTCCGGTAAGGTCTTCCAGGTCGATGGTGGTATTTGTCTGCTGATCGATACATCTTCCCCGGGTGACTAAACACAACTGCTCATCAAAAGCAGCGGTTGCAAAACGGGTGGGGGTGGATATTACGGTGTTGGCAGGCGTTACAAAATCCGGTGTCATGGTAAACATGTAAACAGAGTCCACATCAACCGGGTCGGTGGTAAAGGCATCATCGGTATAAAACATGAACGTGCCTTTCATTCCGGCAGGCGGGGCCGTGGGTCCTTCAGGACTTACCGGGGCCATGGAAAAATAACGCCCATCGGCATTGGTGAGCCTGGTGCGTATGGCTGTGGCGGTAGGATCACCATTCAGCATTTTGGTCCGGTCAAATGCGTACACGGAAGATCCCAGGTAAGCAGAGCCGGCTGTATTAAAATCATTCGACGTGGCATAGTAGGCATCGGTCCAAACCGAGAACTTCGGAAAGTCGACAAAAAAGGTATTGTCGGCAAATGCGTAGGAATACCAGGAACCCAGCGGATCATCGGTAGCTGATACAGACAGGATGAGGGTATTAACGTATGACGTAATGCCACCAGAATAACCAAACTCAGTAAGAAACCACCGCTTTGCCAGCTGATCGTATAACAGAATGGGATCGCCGGCACCCTGTACCCCGGTAATATTACTGAAGTTGAACTGTGCTGATACCTGTGAGCCATCTTTATTGAATACTTTCATCAGCGAACCCGAACCCGAATTGATCATTTGTATCACATGATTGGGCCCCACACCGATCACGGGATCAGATGGGTTCACCGAAGTATATCCCATGCCGTTGATGTTTGTTCCCACGGTGGCGGTGGCCGCATTAATAATATTACCGGTTGCCCCGGTTTGCACCAGGGGGTCAACCCGGGGCGGTGTTTCCCTGAAAAAGGGATGGATGATGGCTGTCTTTTTCACCACACCTACCAACCCGTTCTCATCACGGGTAATACGGGGTACAAAGGCTGTTTCGTCATCTCCTGTGATTTTGGGTTTTTTCACTCCCATGAATTGCCCCTGGATCACCACTGTTTCGGGTTGCTGTGCAAATAATTCAATTACGGAAAAAAGAAACAGGAAAAGAAAGGGTATTAATTTTTTCATTGTAAGGCTGGTTGATTTTACCGCATGGTTGATTTTACTACATAAATATAGTAAAAACCCGACAGCTCCTTTTTGATTACATCCGTTTCCGCTTAATTTGCACTCCATGCCATTCCAGCTTCAATCACCATATTCTCCCGCCGGCGACCAGCCGGAAGCGATCCGTCAACTGACGGAAGGCATTCTTGAGGGTGAACGATACCAGACGCTGTTGGGTGTGACCGGCAGCGGAAAGACATTCACCATGGCCAATGTGATCCAGAATGTACAGAAACCCACGCTGGTGATCACCCACAACAAAACGCTGGTGGCTCAGTTATATGGAGAATTTAAACAGTTCTTCCCGGAAAATGCCGTGGGCTATTTTGTTTCTTACTACGATTACTACCAGCCGGAAGCTTATATGCCGGTGAGCAACACATATATTGAAAAGGATCTTAGCATTAATGATGAACTGGATAAACTCCGCCTGCAGGCAACCGCACAACTGCTGAGCGGAAGAAGAGATATTGTGATCGTGGCCAGTGTAAGCTGCATTTATGGCATGGGCAATCCAACGGATTACGAAAACGGCATCATCCGCATTCAACGGGGACAGGTTATTTCCCGGCAGGGATTTCTGCATGCACTGGTGAATTCTTTATACAACCGCAGTGAAGGAGATTTTACAAGGGGAACATTCCGGGTGAAAGGTGATACGATTGACATCAATCTTCCGTATGTTGATTTTGGTTACCGCATCAGTTTCTTCGGCGATGAGATTGAAACCATCGAAACGCTGGAACTCAGCAGCGGCAAACGCATCAGCAGCGTGGAGAATGCCGCCATCTTTCCCGCCAATTTATACGTGGCTCCGAAAGACATCCTGCAACAGGTGATCCACGAGATACAGGATGAAGCCGCAGCACAAACAGCGTACTTCAAGAATTCAGGTAAGTACATCGAGGCACAGCGCATCAGCGAACGGGTGGAATACGATTTGGAAATGATACGTGAACTTGGGTACTGCAACGGTATTGAAAACTATTCCCGCTTCTTCGACCGGCGTAACCCGGGAACAAGGCCCTTCTGCCTGCTGGATTATTTCCCGAAAGATTTTTTATGCATCATTGATGAAAGCCACCAGACCATTCCGCAGGTGAGTGGCATGTATGGCGGCGACCGGAGCCGCAAACTGATCCTCGTTGATTATGGCTTCCGCCTGCCTTCGGCACTGGATAACCGTCCGCTCAATTTCAACGAGTTTGAATCGATGCTGAATCAAACCGTATTTGTTTCTGCCACCCCGGGTGATTATGAACTGGAAAAAACCGGTGGCGTGGTGGTGGAACAGGTGGTGCGGCCAACGGGGCTGCTGGATCCGCCGATAGAAGTGCGTCCTTCGGTGAACCAGATCGACGACCTGCTGGATGAAATTGATAAGAGAGTGACAAAAGGTGACCGCGTTTTAGTGACCACCCTCACCAAGCGCATGGCGGAAGAGATGGACAAATACCTGCACCGCATCAACATAAAAAGCAAATACATTCACAGTGAAGTGGATACCCTGGAACGGATTGAGATCCTTCGTGAATTAAGACTTGGGGGCATTGATGTATTGGTTGGTGTGAATCTATTGAGGGAAGGACTTGACATTCCGGAAGTATCCCTGGTTGCCATACTCGATGCCGATAAAGAAGGGTTTCTCCGCAACGAAAAAAGCTTAACGCAAACAGCCGGCCGTGCTGCCCGTAACGTGGATGGCCTCGTGATCTTTTATGCCGACACCATGACGGAGAGCATGCAGAAAACCATTGATGAAACGGCCCGCCGCCGGGAAAAACAGGTGGCGTACAATACCGAACACGGCATCATACCCACCACCATCAAAAAAAGCAAGGAACAGATCATGGCCCAGGGGTCGGTGCTGGATGTAAAAGGATACGATCCTTCCCGCCCTTATTCACTGGCGCCGGATGAAGAACTGGTAACCGTAGCCGCCGAAGACCAGGAGACCTATAGCAGCATTCCCCAACTCGAAAAAGCCATTGCAAAGATTAAAAAAGACATGACCAAAGCCGCCAAGGACCTCGATTTCATGGAGGCTGCCCGCCTGCGGGACGAGATGTTCCGTATGCAGAAGAATTTAGAGGAGATGAAAAAATAATTCCCTATCTTAACTTCCCTTTCAAATTTTAAACTGCGGTTATATGACAACCATAGCGCTGTACAATCTCAAGGGCGGAGTAGGCAAAACCGCCAGTTGTGTAAATTTTGCCTACCTGGCTGCCGCCGATGGATACAAAACCCTTTTGTGGGACATTGACCCCCAGGGTTCTTCTTCCTTTTATTATAAAGTAAAGCCCAAGGTGCATCCCGGCATTAAAAAACTGGTCACCAAAGACGCCGACCTGGAGAATGCCATCATGAGTTCTGACTTTGAATTACTGGATGTAATTCCGGCCGACAATTCCAGCAAAAGCTTCGACATCATGCTGGATGAAATGAAAGGAAACAAGAACCGGTTGAAATCGATTCTGAAACAGCTCGACGGAGAATATGATTTTGTTTTTATTGACTGTCCGCCTGGCTTCAGCGTGTTAAGCGAGAATATTTTCAATGCAGCGGATATTGTGCTGATGCCGGTGATACCCACCACGCTTTCCATACGCACCTACCACATGGTAAAGGATTATTTCAAAGAGAAGGACCTTGACATGAGTAAGATGATGTGCTTTTTCACCATGACCGACCTGCGCAAGAACCTGCACAACGAGATCATGGACGAGCTGTACAAAGACAAACGCTTCTTCCAGAATTACATCCCGTATTTATCCGACGTGGAAAAAATGGGCGTACACAAAGCACCCATCATGGAGTTTGCCAACAGCAGCTACGCCGCACAATGCTACCGGGAGTTGTGGACAGAAATTAAAGAGGGGGTTTTGGAATAGCGTTGTATATTGAGCATTAAATATTGAACATTAATTACCAGATTAAACGAACTTATGAAAAGAGAACTCAACTCCTGGTTCAGTCCGGCTCTCCAGAAAGACATGCCCATCGTTACCTACGGAGACTATGGTTTTGCCCTTTTATTCGTACCCACTGCTGCGGCCGATTACCTGGAATACGAACGCTTCCAGATGATGGAAACACTGGCTCCCTACATCAACGGAGGTAAAGTGAAGGTTTTTTCCATCAACAGCATCAACAACGAAAGCTGGCTGAACAACGAAATGCTGGGCGAACACAAAGCAATCCGGCACAACCAGTTTAACGAATATGTGTACAATGAAGTGGTTCCTTTTATCAGGAACAGCACCTCGCATGATACACCCATCATCACCTGTGGTGCTTCCTTCGGCGCCCTGCACAGCATGAACCTGTTCCTGAAACGCCCCGATCTCATCAACGGGGTGATTGCCATGAGCGGGGTATATGACCTCACCGAATACTCAAAAGGATTTTTCGATGAGCAGGTTTATTTCAATTCTCCCATGCACTATATGCCCAACCTCACCGACCACGGCATCCTGGAGCAGATCCGGAAAAGCAATCACATTCATATCCTTACGGGCAGCGGTGCCTACGAAGACCCCAATGCCTCCCGGGCTTTTGCCGGCGTGCTGTACAACAAGGGAATCAATTATGAATTAGACGTTTGGGGCGAAGAATGGAAACACGATTGGCCCACCTGGAGGGCCATGCTGCCGGTGTACCTGGAAACCCGGTTCTGATTTTCTTTCAGCCACACAATATTCACAGGGCTTTTTCAGTTATAGGGTTGTCCAAAAATCCTAAACCAGTGAAAAAGCCCTTTCTCCTTTTCACCCTGAAGTGTACGGTAATACTCTACTTTGCCGCCTGTACAGGGATCAACAGCTACACCAGTTCCCTCGCCGCCAGCCCGTATGTAACGAAAGGAACCTGGAAAGTGAAACTCCTTACCAGCAATAATAACGACGAAACCGTTCAACTGAACGGATACGACCTGACCTTTTCCGCCACCGGCAAGATCACGGCACAAAAGAATAACGAAGTGATCACGGGAAACTGGTCCGAGAACGAAATAGAAAAAACCATCAACATCAGTTTTGACACCCGGAACCCGGCGCTGGAAAAACTGAATAACAACTGGGATATTTCCACCGCCAGCGACAACAGTGTTCAGTTGAAGGATGATGAGCACAGTCCGGGGGGCCGGTTACAGATTACCAGCTTATGATAAAATCAGTTTTTGTTTTAGTTTGAGTTTAGATGATCTTAAAAAGCTGCTCCGATAGAGCAGCTTTTTAAATTTGGCGCCATGCACACCCGGCAATTTGTTTTACTTTTATGGCATGCCAAAGAAATTATTTTTACTCGACGCTTTTGCCCTTGTATTCCGGGCATACTACGCCCTCATACGCAACCCACGCATCACCAGCAAAGGGCGCAACACCAACGCACAGTTCGGGTTCACCAACACCATCCTGGAACTGATAAAAAACCAGAACCCCACTCACATGGCGGTTTGCTTTGACACGCATGCCCCTACCGAACGCCATACCGATTTTGCCGATTACAAAGCCAACCGCCAGGAAACCCCGGAAGACATCCTTTCTGCCGTACCCGATATCAAACGCATTATTGAGGGATTGAACATTCCCGTCATCGCCCTGGATGGATACGAGGCAGATGATGTGATCGGCGCCCTGGCAAAAAAGGCGGAGAAGGAAGGATACGAAGTGTACATGGTTACCCCGGATAAAGATTATGGACAGCTCGTATCGGATAATATCAAAATCTACAAACCGCCGTACCAGGGTGGTAAGTTTGAAATACTCGGACCCAAAGAAGTGTGTGAGAAATGGGATATCGAAAACGTGAACCAGGTGATTGATATCCTGGGGCTGATGGGCGATGCCGTGGACAATATTCCGGGCATCAAAGGTGTGGGCGAAAAAACAGCCGCCAAGCTTATCAAGGAATACGGCAGCGTGGAAGGCGTGATTAAAAATGCAGACAATATAAAAGGGTCAATTGGCGAAAAAGTAAGGGCTGGCAAAGAACTGGCCGTGATGAGCAAGAAGCTCGCCACCATCATTACCAATGTACCTGTTGAATTCCATGAAGAGGATTTCAAAATAAAAGAAATGAACAGGCCCGTGCTGAAAGCCATCTTCGAGGAGCTGGAATTTAAAACACTGGGCAAACGGATATTGGGAGAAGATACCGATGTGCCGGAAGCAGATCAGCCACAGGCAGCAACGGCAAAAGAACCGGCCAAAGTACAGATGGACCTCTTTGGTAACGTAATTGAACAGCCGGAAGCCACTGAAGTAAAAGTGAAGGATGAAGAAGAGGGCACTGTTGCAGGCAAAAACATTCACAATACGCCTCATGATTACAACCTGGTTCAAACAGAAGCGGAAATAAAAGACCTTATAAAATACCTGTCGGGTTTTGAAGAGATCTGTTTCGATACGGAAACCACCGGCATTGATGCCAATGATGCCGAGCTGGTGGGATTAAGCTTTTCGGTGAAACCCGGCGAAGGGTTTTATGTGTTCTCTCCTGTTGATCAGAAAGAAGCAAAGAAAAGACTGAAATTGTTTGAGCCGCTTTTCAGTGATGCCAAAAAGAAATGGGTGGGGCATAATATCAAGTACGACATGCTGATTCTGAAATGGTATGGTTTTGAACTGGCAGGAGAGATATTCGACAGCATGCTGGCTCATTTCGTTATTGAACCCGATGGAAAGAACGGAATGGATGCACTGAGTGAAAAATACCTAGGTTACGAACCGGTGCACATTGAAGAACTGATTGGCAAGAAAGGTAAGGGCCAGGGTAACATGCGTGACGTGGAGCCGGAAAAAATAAAAGACTACGCCTCTGAAGACGCCGACATCACTTTACAGCTGAAGAACGTCTTCCTTCCCAAACTCAAAGAGAAACAGGTTGAACGTGTTTTTTATGAAGTAGACAACCCGCTGGTGAAAGTATTAACGGCCATGGAATTCGAAGGGATAAAAGTGGATGAAGGATTTCTCAATAATTATTCCAAAGAACTGGAGAAGGAAGCAAAGGCCGCAGAAGAATCGGTTTACAAACAGGCGGGAGTTCGTTTCAACCTGGCATCACCCAAGCAACTGGGTGAAGTGTTGTTTGACAAGATGCAGATTGACCCGAAAGCCAAGAAAACAAAAACTGGTCAGTATGCCACCGGTGAAGACGTATTGCTGAAGCTGGCGAGTAAAAATAAAATAGTGGACGATATCCTCGCCTTTCGTGAATTCACCAAATTAAAATCCACCTACGTGGATGCCCTGCCGCTCATGATCAACAAAAAAACGGGGCGGGTGCACACTTCCTATGCACAGGCGGTGGCGGTTACCGGAAGGCTGAGCAGTAACAATCCTAACCTGCAGAACATCCCGGTAAGAACAGAGCGGGGAAGAGAGATCCGGAAAGCTTTTATTCCAAGGGACAATGATCATGTGCTTGTTTCGGCCGACTATTCGCAGATTGAATTGCGTATTGTGGCCGCCATCAGCGGCGATACCAATATGTGTGATGCCTTCCGCACCGGCAAGGACATTCATACCGCCACGGCCGCAAAAGTTTTTGCCGTTGCCGAAAAAGACGTAACCAAGGAGATGCGCTACAAAGCCAAGAGTGTGAACTTTGGCATCATTTACGGACAGGGCGCATTTGGTTTGGCCGAGAACCTGGGCATCAGCCGCACCGAAGCAAAAGAGATCATCGACAATTACAAAAAACAATTTCCCAATATCCAGAAATACATGGACGACACCATTCATTTTGCACAGGAGAACGGGTACGTGCAAACCCTGATGGGCCGCAAACGCTGGCTGCGTGATATACACAGTGCCAACTTCACGGTACGGGCTTTTGCTGAGCGGAATGCGATCAACTCACCCATACAGGGTTCCGCCGCCGATATGATCAAGATGGCGATGATCAAGATTCATCATGAATTCACGAAAAGAAAGTTCAAATCAAAAATGCTGCTGCAGGTACATGATGAACTGGTGTTTGATGCACATAAGTCTGAGCTGGAAAAAATAAAACCGGTCATCCTCGATTGCATGCACACGGCGCTGGCCTTACCCAACGGGGTACCTACGGATGCAGAGCTTGGCTCCGGTATTAACTGGCTGGAAGCACACTAAAGAAAAAGGCCATCCCGTAAGATGACCTTTAACCGAAACCAACCGGTAGAGATCCTGTGTTACTCATGCTAAATGCCGGCGGGGAGAGATCACTTTTCTGCGGCGCTGGATATTCCACAGATCTGCCGCACTGAATTTTTTATACCTGGCGGCATAATCAAATGCCAGGGTCTCTTTTACATCCCGTGCCAGCTTATCCAGTTCTTCTTTGTTGATTTTTTCCAGGATGGCTGAATTATTTTTCATGGCCTATACTTTTGTTCCGCAAAGTAAAGCCGGGATCCGGCTGTTTACATGCAGGAACCTCCAAACGGCGGCAAGCTTTTAGCGAATGGCGGGATCCGGTTATTAGATGCGATATTTGCCGGATGAAGCCAATCCTTATTTATTGTTATGATGCCTATTGCGGCTGGTGTTACGGGTTCAGTCCCGTAATTAAAAAAATTGCTGCGGAATTCAATGCACAACTTGATGTGGAAGTATTAAGCGGCGGCATGATGACCGGCGAAGGCGTGATGCCCATTGAAAAGATCGGGCCGTTTATTCAAAACTCGTACAAGCGGGTGGAAGAACTTACCGGGATACAATTCGGAGAAGATTTTTTGTGGCATGTGTTCAACCCCGGGCAAAGCGACTGGGTGATGAACAGCGAGAAACCTGCCATTGCATTGTGCATCTTCAAAGAGTATTACCCGGAACGCCAGCTGGAGTTTGCCGCCGGGCTTCAATATGCGCTCAATTACGAAGGCCGCGACCTGGACGATGATGAGGCCTATCGCCATCTACTGGAAAAATATTCCATTCAGCCCGAAGCTTTTTATACAAAACTGAAAAGCGAAGAATACAAAGAAGCAGCATACTATGAGTTCAATCTTTGTAAGCAGCTGCAGGTAACCGGCTTCCCATCCGTTTTCATTCAAACGGGTGAATTGAAGTTTGCGATGGTAGCGAGGGGGTTTACGGCCTATGAGGACCTGGAGGCCCGGATTAAAAATGTATTAAAGGAAATGGCTGCATAGACCATTCATCCATTTGAGTTGGAAAAAAATGAGGCAAATCGTATTTTGTATAAAACTCACCGCTCATGAAACGATTTATACCTGCAGTTTTCGCTGCTTCATTGATCCTGTTTTCCTGCAATAATACCGCCGATTCAGAAAAAGCAAAAACAGATTCCCCGGCAACGGTTTCTGCCACGAAGCCGGAAACTGCACCTGCAACCCCTCCCGACACAGCTGCCATGAATAAGGCCTTTGCAGAATTTATGGCACCCGGTCCCATGCACAAATGGATGGAGAAAACGAACGGAACCTGGGAAGCCGATATCACCCAATGGATGGATCCGAAAGCGCCGCCGATGAAATCCAAAGCAACGCTTGTTCAGAGTTCGATCCTCGGAGGCAGGTATGTAACCACTAAATTTAAAGGCACAATGATGGGTGCCCCGTTTGAAGGACTGAGCACCATGGGGTATGACAATGCCAAAAAGATATTTGTAAGTACCTGGATCGACAACCTGGGCACCGGCATTGTACACATGACCGGTACTTATAATGAAACAACAAAAACACTGAGCCTTAAAGGATATCAAACCAATGCACTGAACGGGAAAGACGGAAATATCCGGGAAGAAATGACAACGATTGACGACGACTCCTACAGCATGGTGATGTATGGGGATGGATTTGATGGGAAAGAAATGAAGTGGATGGAAGCCACCGTGAGGCGGAAAAAGTAACCCGAATTAATAATGAGAAAGCCCCGGTACCGGGGCTTATTTTTTTTCTTTTTTTGCTGTTGTTTTACCCGAAGCCAGCATTGCTTCATATGTTTTGATCCATTGATCGACTGTGATCTTGCTGCACAATCTGCCGATCAGGTCATACGGAATGTTTTCGGGCTTTTTAAACCGCATGCAGCTTTTACCCATATCCAGTTTGCCCAAACCGGTTTTTGCATATTCATCCGTAAACCATTTCAGCAGTCCGGCATCGGCATAAATTCCCATGTGATAAAAATTTATGCTGTTCTTTTGTGAAGCCAGGCCTGCAAAGGGCAATGGATCTTTGGGATTGCAATGATAGCCTGCCGGGTAAATGGAATGCGGCACGCAATAACCCATCATACCATAACCCATCGTTTCTTTAAATCCTTTCGGCAGGTTCTTTTTAATTATTCCACGCAGTTTATTCATAGCCGCCTGTCGCTCAGGCGGAACTTCGGACAGGTACTGGCCCACCGTTACCGCTTTTGATTGCATCTCACGACAATTTTTTGTTTGAAGAAATATAAGCGCCCAGTACAAATATAAAAATGAGTGCTGCGCAGATGATGGGAGGGCCAAATGCAAAAACCAGCATGGCAGCAGCCATCGCACCGAAAATGAAGACCTCGATCAGCAGGATTCCCCGCCAGATATCTGCTGAAATTTTTTTCCGGTGCAGGTACCCGTTCAGCAGGGCCCCGAACAGGCACAGCAGGGTGAAACAAAGGCTGACTGCTGTGAACAGTTCGGAGAAGCTTTTATGAAAACCCATTCCGAGGTCTGCCTTATAATTAGTCACCAGGTCGATGAGCTGTCTTTCCGTTTCATTAGTGGGCTCCTGTTTGGAAAAGAAACTCAGTGAGTGAAAGGCAGATGTGAGCAACTGTGTGCTAATGGCTCCCCATATCCAGAATGAGAATTTCTTAAACATGGCTGTTTGTTTTGGTAAAGAAAGATAGGCTAAAAACTGAGTATCCGGAAGAATTCCGGCCATGGTCCCATCTCGTCCTTGTATTGCTTGGCCATCACCCGGGTGATCTGTGCAATATGGGTAAGGTCGTGTGCAACCCAGGTGGCGAGCAGGTTTCGCAGGGTCACTTCTCCCAGCACCGGGTGCATTCCTTTTTT
>DMRT01000117.1 GCA_003455235.1 Chitinophagaceae bacterium | reverse complement strand
CCAACCCGAACGTGGCTGCCACTTCTGTAACAGGACTGGTGGTAGGTACTTACCAGTTCCAGTTACGGGTTACCGATAATAATGGTGCCACAGGAACAGATATTGTTCAGATAATTGTTAACCCGGGAGCTACCAATACGCCGCCAACAGCAAATGCAGGACCCGACCAGGTCATCGTATTACCTACCAGTTCTGTGATATTATCCGGAAGCGGCGTGGACCCGGATGGCTTCATAGCTACTTATCTCTGGACCCAGGTTTCTGGTCCGGCAGCAGCCACCATTACCAACATCAATGCAGCAGCCACTTCAGTGACCGGCCTGGTGCAAGGTGTATACCTGTTTGAGTTAAGGGTAACCGACAACAGCGGCGCTTTCGGAAGAGATACTGTACGTATAACCGTGAATCCAACAGCAGCCAATATGCCGCCGGTTGCCAATGCAGGATCCGACCAGGTGATCAGCCTGCCTACTAACAGCACCATCCTGTCGGGCAGCGGAACAGATGTTGATGGAATTGTAGTGGCTTATACCTGGAGAAAGATATCAGGACCTGCCGCCACCATCAGCAATGCCGGAACACCGGCAACAGCAGTAACAGGCCTCGTTCAGGGTATTTATCAATTTGAATTAACCGTAACAGATAATAATGGTGCTACCGGAACAGACATTGTTCAGATTACCGTGAATGCAGCAAACAGTGCACCTGTTGCCAATGCAGGGCCCGATCAATCACTGGTGCTTCCTGCCAACTCAGGTACGTTATCCGGCACCGGCACCGATGCCGACGGAACAATTGTGAGTTACAGCTGGCAACAGATATCCGGTCCGTCAATCAACGTACTGGGATCAACCAATACTGCCAATACTACGTTCAGCAACCTGATAGAAGGTGTATATGTGTTTGAATTGACCGTAACCGATAACCGGGGCGCTGTTGGAAAAGACATTGTAACCGTACTGGTAACCAACGGGCCATCACAGCAGGTGGTAATGAATGATGCCACCATTTACCCGAACCCGGTTACTGATTTTGCTACCTTGAACATCAAGCGTATCAGCATCAATACCAGACCTACGCTGATGATTGTTGATATGAATGGTAAAGTGGTAGTGGCGAAAGAGCTTAACAATGCTTCCCTGCAGAACTTTACCGAAAGGCTCGACCTGAGATCGCTGGTGAAGGGTACGTATGTGGTGTTTGTTCAGTTCCCGAATGGTGAAAGAAGGTCGATCAAGATCATTAAGCAATAACAACACTCTAACAGGATATTAAAAAAGGGGAATGACGTTCATTTCCCTTTTTTATTTGTGCCTGGATTATTCGTTCCCGGATCGCCCTTTCCGGCCCCTCGTAAACCTGCCTGTTATCGGCTGCATTTCCAATACCAGGCCAATACGGGAGCCTGGTAAGAAACTAAAGATTATTGCTTGATTTTCAGTTCTTTAACACGTTAATAGATGGTCATTCCCGGGAATATGAAGCAAGTCCGTTAAAATTAATTGGGACTTTATTCTCTCCATATTTTGTATTCTATTTTTTTCATTATATATTTACTTTCTGAATTCAATACCTCCCAAGTAAACTGCGACAATTCAATCCTGTCTAAGTCTTTTAATTTTTGTACTCTAATGCCTATGTTTCTCCTGGCTTGAACAGTTTTCAGGCTACTATTCAATTATTCTATCTCGTTCTTAATCTGAAATTACATTGTCATGGTATATCGTATTCTATTCACATTGCTGACAGTTTGTTTTGTCAGCCTCCAAACAACGGCGCAGTTCACCAGCGTTGCATTTTCTATTCAGGCACATGAGGACGACTGGCAGCTGTTTATGTCGAGCAAGATTGTTGCAGATATGAATGTCAGCAACCGCAAACTTGTTTTCATAACATTAACCGCCGGGGATGGCAGTGCAGGGGCTGCTTCATATGCACCCAGCAATGTTCCGTTTTATTTATCAAGGGAAAACGGATCTGTTTATTCAAGCAAATATGCAGCGGATCTCACTACCGGTACCACACCACAGGATGTGCCTTTGGTAAGTACAGTAACCATCAACGGTAAAAACATTGCCAAGTATACCTACAAAAACACGGTCAACTATTTTCTCCGTCTTCCAGACGGAAACGGAAACGGAACGGGTTTCAATAATACCGGTAACCAAAGTCTCGAAAGACTTCGCGGTGGAACAATCGCTGCCATGAATGTGGTGGGGTATACAACCAGCCCGCCTGCGAATGGCCCGGCCGCATATACATATACATGGAGCCAGTTAACTGCCACCATCAGGCAAATCATACTGAATGAAAGAATAACCGGTACCCAATCCTGGGTACAGGCGGCCAGCACCAACACTGGTTCGTATAATACGGGTGATCACTCGGACCATATTTATTCTTCCTGGGCTGTACAGGATGCTATTGCCATTGCTCCGGCACTCACCTGGGTGGGAGTAAACGGTTTCAGGGACTATAATTCGTCCAGCTTTGGCGCTAACCTGAATTCGGTTGATCACGAAAACGCATCAGCCTTGTTTGGATTGACCAACTGGGGTTTGATTGAAGCTCAGTATGCCACTAATTTCAACTCCGGTCACAAAGTTTGGCTACCCATGGATTATTTCCAGGTGCTGATCACGCCTTCCGGCATGGCTCCTTTTGCCGGCGGGGGTAATGCAAATGAAACACCCGACAATGGTTTTGCCGGTAAATCACCGGTAACTACGGAGTTTACAGAAATCCCAATGATCGTTAAGACTACAGGACCTGCTTATGTTGACAAAGAATTCTCCATGATCATCAGCCCGTATGAAACAGGCACATTGGTGACATCGGTACTCACTGAATCCGGAGAAAAACTATTTGATCAAAAAACAGAGATCACGGATAAAAATGCCCCGCTGATGGTTACTTTAACACATTCTATTAAAGCGGCAGGCACATATACCATACGGAATATCTTAAACGACAAATACTCAGAAACCCGGAAAATTGTAGTTGTACGATAATTTTCTACAAAACACAGGAAGATGAAAAGAATTACTTTACTACTGGCACTGTTCCTTTTTACGCAGCAGATCAGGGCGCAACTACAGGTTAGTTATTATATCGTGGGTGATGCAGATGACTGGCAGCTGTTCATGTCGAACAAACTGATCAGTGATCTTGATGCGGGAGGCAAAGTGGTGGTTATAACACTTACAGCAGGAGATGAAGGCAATGGCCCGGGCATGTTTAACGGATCCACCACTCCGTATTACCAGGCAAAAGAGAAAGGTGCGGTTTATTCTTCAAAATTTGTTGCCGATTTCATGAATACACCTTACCCGCTAACATACGGGGTTCCTAGTTCTCAGGTTGTTTCTATCAACAGTAAGAACCTGGTGAAATATGTATACGGAAATTCAAACGGGGTGGGAAGCGTGGTGAATTACTTTCTTCGCCTTCCTGATGGCGGGCAAACCGGGGCCGGGTATGCCGGAACGGGCAATAACTCATTAAAGAAATTAAAGGATGGCAATATTGCCTCCCTTACTTCCATCGACGGGCAGAATACGTATACCTGGAGCCAGCTGGTAAACACCATTTATGCAATCATCTTTGCAGAAAAAGGTGCTGATCCGCAGGTTTGGATAAATGTAGCTGAACTGAATACAGCCAACAATCCCAACGATCATTCCGACCACACATATTCGTCCATGGCTGCCCAGGAGGCGGTGGCCACCAGGCTTTGGGTGGGAATCAATGATTACGTGATGAATTACTCTTCAAACTTGGCAGATAATAATACCAACGAAGAATATGAGGATGCCACTGCTGCGTACACGATGTACGACTGGAACCTGATAAAGGAAAAATATGCGTCCCAGTTCAACAGTACTACCCGGGCATGGCTGAACAAAGAGTACTCTGCCATAGAACGCAATCCAACAGGAAACGGTCCGCTGCCAATTACCCTGCTCTCCTTTACCGGAACACTCAAGGGGAATAACGTACTGCTTGAATGGACCACTTCTTCAGAAATCAACAGCAAGGAATTCCAGCTGGAAAGATCAAGCGATGGTGTTACCTACCGCCGCATCGGCACCATTGCAGCAGCCGGCACCAGTTCTGTAAACAAAAACTACAAATACCTCGACGTGGAAGCTACCGAGTTGAATTACTACCGGTTGAAATCAGTGGATATTGACGGGTATTCAAAACTCAGTGATGTGGTAATCGTAAAAAACAACGGCCTTAGCCAGGCGGTTTACCCGGCTGTAAATCCATTTTCAGATTACATCGGGGTTCGGTTTGCAAAAATGCCGAAGGGACAAGTTACCGTACGGGTCATGGATATGTCGGGCAAACTGGTGAGCACCACAAAAGTATATAACCCGCTTTCATCTGTAATCCGGGTGGAAAATACGTCGGCACTTAGTCAGGGATTGTACATGGTGCAGGTGGAAAATGAAGGACGTCTGTACGGCGTTAAAATGCTGAAACAATAAATCACTTTCTTATAAAAAAAAGGAGCGATGGGTTCATCGCTTCTTTTTTTATCCTTCATGGATTCTTATCAGAAGGCGTTTTTATTTCCTTTTAAAACGTGGTATATAGTAAGAAACAGGATTTGTATATCAAGCCACAGACTCCAGTTTTCGAGATACCACAGGTCTTTGTTCACCCTCATTTTAATCTGCTCGGGATTGGTAATCTCACCCCGGTATCCGTTTATCTGCGCCCAACCGGTTATGCCGGGTTTTAAGAACTGGCGGATCATATAATCGTCTACTACTTTGGAATAATCGGTTGTAACCTTCAGCATGTGAGGCCTCGGACCAACCAGGCTCATTTCGCCTTTGAATACATTGAGGAATTGGGGAAACTCATCCAGGCTGGTCTTCCGGATTATCCGCCCGATCCGGGTAACCCGGGCATCATTGCGGGTAGCCTGCTTCAGGTCGGCCTCTTTATTACCGGCTTTCATACTCCGGAATTTCAGGCACTTGAATGTCTGCTTGTTCTTACCCGTACGCAACTGGCCAAAAAATATCGGGCCCCGTGATTCCAGTTTGATCAGGATCCCCAGGATAGGAATCAGCCAGGATAAAATAAAAATGATCACAAAGGAGCTTACAATAATATCGAGTGCTCTTTTTTTGATGCGGTTGCCCACATCATCAAGAGGTTCGCTTCTTAAGGAAAGAATGGGAAGGTCTCCAAAATATTCAATGTGTACATCCCGGGTAATAAATACAGACAGGTTTGGAACAATCTTGAAACGGATACATTCCTTCTCCGACTGGAACATCAGGTCGTAAATACTCTTGTCCTGTTCGGGGGTGATGGTGGAAAAGATTTCATTGATATTCATCTCCTTTGCAACTTCCAGGGTATTTCCAAGCCCGGTGAGAATGGGGTAATGCGTAAGCTCATGTACGTTGCCTTCTTCTTCTACAAAGCCGATCAGCTGGGTATTGATCCCGTCTTCTTCAAAATACTTGGCCAGTTTTTTTGCCGTGTCGTTATAGCCGAGGATCAGCACCTTCTTGAAGATGTGGTCGCTTTTTTTGTAATAGTTCCGGATGCCCAGGTACAGGAAGCGGTTAATGATCAGTCCCACACCAAAGCTGATGATGATGGTGAAAATGAACAGCCTGGAGATATTCACCTCGAAAGAAAAGAAAAGGTAAAAGAGCACCAGTATGATCCAGAACATGTATACCTGTATGGTGCGCCGGGTAAAGTATTCAAAACTCAGAATGATCTTGCCGGCATAGGTTCTTAAAATAAAGGAAGGGATGACCCAGAAAATATTGGCCACCACCCAGAAATTAAAATAAGCATTGGCAATATTTGTGAGCAGGTGTGTTTTAAAAATGATCTGGCATATGAAGAAGATGCTGTTCAATACCAGCAGGTCCAATAAAATCAATGTAATCTGCAAGTATCTTTCAAACTGCCGGTTCATGCCAGGTCTATTTATTCAGTGGTTCTGAGTGTGTTTGTTTTGTGAAATTAATTCATTTGATGCCAGGCTCCTCAGGAGGCGTTCACCATGGTGTTTACCTGGTATACGGTGCTTAATGCATCAACGATCCGCTCCGAAGTCTTGCCATCCCAGTAAGGGGGTATCATTCCTTTTTTCCACTTCCCGTCGATGATCCGCTGTATATTGGGCTTCAGTTTATAGATATCATCCCCGATGAGTTCATTCGTACCCACGGTAACTGTTTCAGGTCGTTCTGTTGAATTCCTCAGGGTTAAACAGGGAATGTGCAATACCGTTGCCTCTTCCGTAATACCGCCGGAGTCGGTGATTATCCCTTTTGCATTTTTAACCAGGTATATAAACTCCAGGTAGCCTTGCGGGTCAATCATGATCATTTTTTCATCATGCAATCCGAACTTATCAATGATTTGTCTTGTTCTTGGATGAACCGGGAATATGACCGGGAAATCCAGGGATGCTTCCCTGATCGCCTGCAGGATGGAGGCCAGTTTTTTAGGATCATCCACGTTGGAAGGGCGGTGCAATGTTACCAGGAAATAATCGCCTGCTTTCAATTTATGCTCATCCCAGAAAGCCGGTTTACGCAATCTTTCCAGGTTTTGATAAAGCGTATCGATCATGGTATTGCCGACAAAGAAAATTCTTGAATCGGGCACCCCGCTTTTCCGCAGCTGTGCATTGGCCTGTTCACTTGTGGTAAAGAAATAATCGCACAATGAGTCGGTAACGATCCGGTTAATTTCTTCCGGCATCGTCATATCTCCCGACCGTATGCCCGCTTCCACGTGTGCCACATCCACACAAAGTTTTTTTGCCGTAATGGTACATGCCATGGTCGACGTAACATCACCCACTACCAATACAAGATCGGGGCGGTTAGCCACCAGTTCCTGTTCAAACTTCACCATAATAGCGGCTGTTTGTTCGGCCTGTGTGCCACCCCCGCATTCAAGGTTGGTATCCGGCTCTGGAATTCCCAGTTGCTCAAAGAAATCACCGCTCATCTTCTTATCGTAATGCTGACCGGTATGCACCAGGCGGTATTGTATATCCTTCCCCTCAGCTTGTGCAGCTTTTATCGCCCTGATCATCGGGGCAATCTTCATGAAATTGGGACGGGCTCCAGCAATTAGTGTTATGTTCATCCGGGTATAAGGGGGTTTTTCAGATATAATAAATGCTCATACTATAACGCCTTTAAAATGCATTTATTTTGTTCTGAAAACCTGTTTTGTTTTTTCTTTTAATACGAGGTAAATAAACTCAGAATTTCCGAAAAGATACCGTTTCCACATACGCCTGGGCTCCTGCATCACCCGGTAAAACCACTCCAGGCCCGTTTTCTGCATCCACATGGGGGCTCTTTTCACCAGTCCCGATACTACATCAAAGCTCCCTCCCACGCCCATGATAAACGGCGTTTTAATTACCTCTTTATATGTATTCAAAAATATCTCCTTTTTGGGAGAACTCATGGCCACAAACAGGATACTTGCGCCTGAGTCTGCTATCTGCCTGGCCACTTCCTGTTCCTCTTCCTTTTTAAAATACCCATTGCGGTAGCCGGCAATGATCTGTTCTCCGTATTGTTTCCCATAAACTTCCACCACCCTGGTAACCACTTCTTCTTTGGCTCCCAGGAAAAATATGCGGTACTTTTTTTCGGCCGCCAGTTTCACCAGGTTGGTCATGATATCAATACCTGCCACCCGTTCCGGTAAAGAGCGGTTTAAAAAGCGGGAGGCCCATACTATCGCCTGGCCGTCGGCATTGATGATATCACAGTTTACAATTGATTCCTTCAGCTCCGAGTCTTTTTGTGCATTCACCACTTTGGCCGCATTAATCACTACATGATGAATGGATTTCCGCTGCACGATGGCATTATCAATCAGGCCAATGGTTTCCTGCATGGTCAGTGAATCAACGGGCACATCGCAGATACTAATTCGTTTCATTGTTTTCAAGTTTCGTGTACGTGGTAAGCGCATAAAACATCCACGCCTGCGCCCATCTTATATAGGGTATGCGTGATGAAAAATATTTATTCACCTGGTAATAAAAGAATCCGGCTGGAGATTGCATGTTTTTTATCGTCCAGGCCAGCACCTTATCCATTGTTTTTTTATGTGCGTCAAATTTCCCCAGCCTGGCCAGCGTGATCACCATCTGCGCCGGCGCATGCACATCAATCGGGTAGGTTGAATTGCTGTAATACCTGGGTATTCCTTCCTCCGAGAAAAAAGTATTGATGTAATACTCAAATCCTTTCCGCACGTGTTCCCGGTAACTATTATCACCCGAGAATTCCATATACTCATGAATACATTCAAGATTATAGCCCGTATGAAAGTTATCGATCCACTGATGAAAAGGCAATGTGCCATATCCCCAGGAACCATCTTCTTTCTGAAAACCACAGCAATAGTTCACGGATTTCTTTGCTTCCCGAACGAGTTCCTTTTCCTGTGTATAGCTGTATACCCTGCTTAACAAACGGCTGCCCAGCAATGATGCATTGAACACCACGCTGGTATCCATGGGTGAATAGGAGAATGCAAAATCCCCTTTATCATCATAGGTCCGGTTCAGGTCCCTCAGAATAAAATCACAGTTACTCCTGGCTGTTTTAAGAAGTTGCTCATCTTTTGTAATACTGTATGCATCCAGCAATGCATTGGCAACAAAAGTGGATGCCACTACCGTCGGGGTATTTTTCGGCTGAAAGAAAGCCCGGGCCTGCCAGTCAAAATTGTATCCCCAGCAGGCGCCGCTGTATCCTTCATTCTTCAATGCAAGAATTGCTTCAGCAAGTGAGCTGATTCTTTTCCTGTATTCTTCACTCGGTTGCTTCTGGTAAAGACTGCAGTAACCTGCCAGGAATAAACCCAGTCCTTTGGGATTGTATTCTTTCTTTACCCCGGTAACGGGCCGCAGGTTCAGCGGCGAACGTTTGAAGAATTGTATCCACGCCAGTCGGAAAAAACGTTTTTTTGAAATAACAGGCAATGACTGAAACAGGCGGCTGTTCAATCCGTCATAAGGATCATACCCTTTGAAGTCTTCATCCTCGCAATAGCGCTGGAGCTTTCTTAATGACTCTGTGACTAAACGGTTCACTGTGTTTCAGTTTGTTAATGGTATGCATGCTCACTTCTTTTTTAAGATCCGTGAGTTGATGTGTTCATTCAGCCAGGGATGCATTTCATAAAAAGTAGCCCCCGCTTCTTTATTGTTTTCTTTTGAGGTAAAGTTGTTGCTTCCGGCAAATTTAATGGCGGCCACCACTCTTTGCGGCATTTTCTTCTTCAGGATACCGCGTACATCATCTGCAGATGCTGCATTGCTGTACTGGGCCATCTGGTAACCAACAATGGGGCCGCTGTCGATGCCCTCGTTGATGAAGTGTATGGTTGAGATAACAGGTACATCCAGCAGCAGCGAGTAGGCAATGGTTGATTTGCCCCTCATCAAAGGCAGGTATCCCCAATGATCATTCAATAATCCAAGCCGGAAGGATCCGAATATATTTTCCCGGATGATCAGGTTAAGTTTATGGAATCCGATATCAAATTTTTCTTTTTTCAGTTCCTTTCCGATCTGTTCGTCCCGCGGATCGTAGTTCAGTGTTTTATACGTATAGAAATTTCCTTTCAGCATCGACAGCAGTTTCACCGGCAGTTTAAATTTCAGCAACCGGTTTATATACCTGTTCGGATGGTAAGGAATAAAATACTGGTGCACCTGGTGCCCTTCTTTTTTTAATTGTTTAATAACCGGCCCGAAAAAAGGCGGGAACCCGATCAGGCATACTTTCAGCGGACTATTATTTATTACGGTGATGCTATCCAGATCACGCCCTGCCGTATTAACCGGGTACTGAACCAGGCTTTCCGGAAGATGATGACAACCCTTTTCATCAAGACTGGCATGGAACCGTTCCATGCATCCATCCATCATTTCCTTTTCATGCTCCGTCTCCTTGTAGAACCAAAGGAATTCATTGAAGTAACGGATGTCATTGGTTGACAGGTAGCCGGTGGAAAGGAATAATAATATCCGGGAAACACTTTCTCCGGGAAGTAACTTCTTTCTTTTATAATGTATCCTGAACAACACTTCTTCAAATGCAGCAGGTGAGTTCCGGAAAGTTTTATTGATCCAGGTCCAGTCAATATTCCTGCTTTCAAGGAGATC
>DMRT01000176.1 GCA_003455235.1 Chitinophagaceae bacterium | reverse complement strand
CAACCAGCGGATCTACCGGGCTATGCAAAGCCTGGCCATTAAGAGCTTGCCGATCGACCTGCTTACCGTTGTGGAAGAACTGAAATTCCGGGAAGAATTAGACCTCGTGGGCGGCCCCTATTACGTAACCAAGCTTACCAATGCCGTTGTTTCTTCGGCGAACATTGAAGCGCACTCCAGGATTGTGCTGCAGAAATTCATTCAGCGTGAGCTCATCCGCATCAGCGGCGAAATCATCGGCGATGCCTACGAAGACAGCACCGATGTGTTCGACATGCTGGATGAAGCAGAAGGAAAACTCTTTGAGATCACCAACAATCACCTGCGTAAGAATTTCGACAGCATTGATACGGTGCTGGTGAAAACCATCCAGCGTATTGAAGACATGCGCAACCGGCAGGAAGACATCACCGGTGTGCCCACCGGGTTCCCGTCGATGGATAAGATCACCTATGGTTGGCAGGCCACCGACCTCATCATCCTGGCTGCCCGTCCATCGGTTGGTAAAACTGCCTTTGCCCTCAACCTCGCACGCAGTGCGGCCATGGATCCCACCAAGCCAACGCCCGTTGGATTCTTCAGCCTGGAGATGAGCAGCAGCCAGCTGGTGCAACGGATACTGAGTGCCGAAAGCGAAATTTGGCTCGAAAAAATTGCCCGGGGCAAACTGGAAGAGCACGAGATGAAGCAACTGTACAAACGCGGCATCGAGCGCCTGTCAAAAGCACCCATCTTTATTGACGATACCGCGGCCCTGAACATTTTTGAACTGCGGGCAAAATGCCGCCGCTTAAAGAATAAACACAACATCGGTCTCATCATCATCGACTATTTACAATTGATGAGTGGTGCCGGCGAGAACCGCAATGCCAACAGGGAGCAGGAGATCAGCCGCATATCCAGGGACTTGAAAGGACTGGCAAAAGAGCTGCAGGTGCCCATCATTGCTTTATCACAGTTAAGCCGGGAAGTGGAAAAAAGAAAGGAAGGAGCCAAGATACCGCAGCTGAGTGATCTCCGTGAATCGGGCGCCATCGAACAGGATGCCGACATGGTGATGTTTCTCTACCGTCCCGAATACTACGACATTACCGCCAATGAATTTGGCGAAAGTAATAAGGGTGAAACCTACGTGAAGATTGCCAAGCACCGGAACGGCAGCCTGGATACCGTTAAACTGAAAGCCCTGCTGCATATACAGAAATTTGTGGAAGAAGAGGGTGGTGGTGATTTTTCATCAGGATTGCCGGAAGGAAACTGGAAACCGGTGAAAACAGATGATACCGACGGCGCAAGACTCTATATCCAGAAGGGCAGCAAAATGAACGACGGGGAATTTGATGACGATGCGCCTTTTTAAATGATTATTTAGAATTAAAAATTGATAATGAAGAGTGAATGATCCTTTTACTCTTCATTTTAGTTTATGGCACTTCCCTTTTTTTATAAAGAAGATATCCAGGCATCACTTGCTCCAATTGTACTGGATGAAGATACGAGCAAGCACATTGTGCAGGTGCTGCGCATGCAGAACGGAGAACCGCTGCAATTGACGAATGGCAGGGGCGATCTATTTACCTGTGAAATAACCGACAACAACCGGAAAAGATGCAGCGTCAAAATTCTGCAAACTTCAAACCTGAAAGGGCAAAGCTCCAACATAACCATCGCCATCTCCCTCATTAAAAACAGCAGCCGTTTCGAATGGTTTCTGGAAAAGGCTACGGAACTGGGCGTATCTGAAATTGTTCCACTGATCTGCGAACGCACAGAAAAAACCGCCTTCAAGGCCGAACGGATGAAAAGCATCCTGGTAAGCGCCATGCTGCAAAGCCAGCAATGCTGGTTGCCGGTATTGCACGAGCCAACAAAATTCAATGCATTGGTTCATTCATCTGCTCAACAGCAAAAATTCATTGCACATTGTATGGATGATGCCAAAAGAAGCCTGACCGATCTGAATAATGAATCGCTTTCTTCTAAAGTTATTTTAATTGGGCCCGAAGGTGATTTTACGCCGGGTGAAATTGAGCTGGCTTTGCAGAACAATTTCAGTGGGGTAAGTCTTGGTGAAACAAGATTGCGAACAGAAACGGCCGGCATTGCGGCGGCGGCTTTATTTCGCCTGGTCTGAATAATTTTCTCCGGGTTCTTTCAGCACCGGTTCATTTAATTCCACTACCCGGTTTTTGGCCATCCGCTTACGCATCACCATGTTCAGTAATTCCACCACAAAGGAGAATGCCATACCGAAGTAGATGTAATTCTTCAGGTGCAGTTCATGCGCTCTCTCGGCATCCCATCCTTCAATGATCAGGCTTAGGCCGATCATTACCAGGAAGGAAAGGGCCAGCATTTTCAATGTGGGATGTTTATGAATGAAGCCCGATATGGCCGGGCTGAACAGGAACATGATGGTCATGGCGATCACCACGGCGGCGATCATTATCTCCACGTATTTGGCCGTACCACCGGCTGTAATGATACTGTGGAACGAAAACACGGCATCAATCAGCATAATCTGCCCGATGGCATTGCCGAGTGATATCTTATTCTTTCTTTGTGTGGATGCATTGGGGTCTTCTCCTTCCAGTTTATGATGGATTTCCATCACCGATTTATAAATGAGGAAGATGCCGCCGGCGAGCATTACAATACTGGCCAGGTCGAATCCTTTCCCGGCAATGGTGAATAACGCTTTTCCTTTTTGCGTGAGCAGCCAGCTTAAGCCTAGCAGCAACAGGCTTCGGGAGAGCATGCCGGTGATCATCCAGGTGCGCCTTGCCCTTTTCTGGTCCTTTTCCCTGTCGAGCCGGTTGAGGATAATACTCACGAAGATTACGTTATCGATGCCTAATACCACTTCCAGTACAATGAGAATAAAAAAACTGATGATGCTTTCCGACGTAAAAAGATGTTCCATTCTTTATTGAATATTGGTTATTGACTATTGCCTGTTTGTTGGCAGATACGTTTTACGATGGAAGGCCCTTCATAAATAAACCCGGTCCATACCTGCACCAACGATGCGCCGGCATCAATTTTTTCTTTAGCATCTGCGCCGGTAAAGATACCGCCACTGGCAATGATCGGGATCTGTCCGCCGGTTTTTTGGTGAATATATTTTACAATTCCGGTGCTGCGTTCTTTTACGGGTAAACCGCTGACGCCACCGGCTCCGATGGTTTGAAGTTTTTCGCTTGCAGTTTGAAGCTGGTCCCTGCTGATGGTTGTGTTGGATGCAACAAGCCCGTCTAATTTTATTTCTAGGGCCAGGTTAATTACATCATCGATTTGGCCGGTGGTTAAATCGGGAGCTATTTTCAGTAAAATTGGTTTAGGGTTTAGGCGTTTAGCGTTCAGCTGTTGCAGGTTTGTGAGAATTTTATGCAGGGCATCTTTTTCCTGCAATTCACGTAAACCCGGGGTGTTCGGACTGCTCACATTCACCACGAAATAATCCACGTGTTCATGGAGGGTTAGAAAACATTTTTCATAATCCTTCCAGGCTTCTTCATTGGGAGTTACTTTG
>DMRT01000173.1 GCA_003455235.1 Chitinophagaceae bacterium | reverse complement strand
GTTTGAATTTGTTTTGCCGGTTTACAGGAATGAATACAAGGAACTGGCAGCATTATACGACAGTAATGCCGGGGCAGACAGGATCGCCGCTCTGGAAAAATCCATCAGCGATAAATACTATGCAAAATTTACAGAACGGTACAATGCGCTTCATGAATCCGGCAAAGCTTATGCGGCCAGGCATGGCATCAAGGTGATGGAAGTAAACCCGGAGCCGCCGGGTGCAGGGCAGTAAGATTTATTTTTTGTATACCGGTGTTCTTTTCAACAGGTATTTGATGGCATTCTTATAGGCGTCTGCAGTACTCCAGAATGCAGTATGGTCATCACTGTAAACAGAAGTGCCGTTGTCTTTGAAGATTGCCAGGTTTACGCTTGTTTTATAATTCTGGTATGTACTTGAGGAAGATGAACTCGACACGGTGGTTTTCCGGTCGTTACCCGATTTGCCGGTATTGTTCTGCGTATTGATAGAGCCGTTGTTCGACTGCGTGGTGGTGGCCGTACCCTTGTTCTGAGTAATTGTTCCCTGTACTATATATTCCACGCCGAGTACAGTGCAAACCTCTGCCGGGGTGAATGCCCGAAAGTTGGATTGCGTGATGCCGGCTTTCAATAATAATGCATTGGTGGTACTGGTAGCCTGTAACTCGAGTGTGCCTGAATGTGAATTGAGTAAACTGAATGCCTCATCCTGTACCTTATAGCTCATCTCCTCGTCGGCCGACTGGCGGTCGGTAATAAAACGAAAGGGCAGGATTGCCAGTTTGTTCTTCCGGTCGGCTGGGTTGCTTGCCGGGGCAGAAGAAACAGATTGCCCGCCGGCAGGCTCTGATTGTACTTTAGTAATGATTTCTTCCCGCCCGCTGGCAAATTTAATTTTAAGGATATCCGATTTCTTTATCGTGTAGGTAAGGGTTTCCCCTTTGTAAATGAATTTAATATCTGTATCATTAATTTCTGTTACTTTCCCAGTCAGCTCTTCACCGTTGAGTTTGATTACAACATCATCAGAAGATTTTTGTGCAGCCGCATACAGGTTCAGCATAAGCACCAGGCCCAGGTAGAATATTCTTTTCATAGTATCTTTTTGCTAAAATTAGAGGGTATGGTAAAAATAATTCAATCGTGCGAATCAGGCAAGTTCCGGGTACTTTCCTATGGGATTGGTTGCCAGCCTTAGTCCTGAACCGGGTATGAAAAATGAACCCAGGTAATAAATTTCATCGAGCAACATCAGCTGCAGGTCAGCAATAAATTCATGGCTGCATTTTCTACAGCAATCACTACTTCGACGAATAAAATGATGATGAAAAGTCCGGGGCCAGCCGGTAAAATTAATAAATGGCTTAGTGCAAGTCGCCTATCTCACCTCAATGATCAGCTTATTACTTACCATTTCCATCCTGGAAACCTTTGCAAATAGAGTGAGCATCTCCTGGTATACGGCAGGATCAGGTTCCCGGCCATACATCCTGCCCCTCCATTTTTTAAAATCATTTTCTTTGG
Organism: Chitinophagaceae bacterium; assembly: GCA_003455235.1. Lineage (GTDB taxonomy): Bacteria > Bacteroidota > Bacteroidia > Chitinophagales > Chitinophagaceae > Ferruginibacter. The sequence goes on along the minus strand of DMRT01000173.1, from coordinate 7,616 downwards.
TAGAGTAATAGAAGCGGATCAGGTATTTCCCGGGCTGGGCAAAATTGTCGGGATTGAATAGTTTGTTATCAAAGGCATAATAGTTATCGGTTCTGGTGGGATAAAATACCTGGTAAGGGTTAAACGTAGTGCCTGGTGGTATGTCTGCAAAATCAGCAGGCCTTATATCGTTTACATTGCCACAACGTATGGCCGGCTTAGTACGATAGCTGGTATCGCCAATGCGGGTTATCGTGAAGTAGGCATGGGGAAACCGCCATTGGTAATCGGAACCGTCAAGTGCTTTTGCCAGAAACAATGGTTCTGCAGAATTATTCTTTATCTCCACCACGATCTTAGGGGATTCACCGGGCTGGTAAATTTCTTTGCCGGCGCTGATGATGCACCGGTATTTTTCTTCCGGTATCTTGTTCTGTGCCGGCAGTAGAGCCGGGAACAACAGCACTAAAAGAAGGATACTTTTCATAAACAGCCATTATTGCATAAAGATACTTTCCGCTGAGCTATTAAAGCCTGTGTTGAAAAATTTTCAACTGTCTTTAACAGATCAGGATAAATCAACAGCCCGGAATTTCCCGAAAATTTACGGTTGCTTCTTTTCAACCACTGTTCTCCGGGCATAACAGGATAGTGGTTGAAAAGAATGCGAATGCCATGCCTTTAAATTGGCTTTGGCTAACTGACGACTATGGTAGTTTCAGCATGGCGGCAATTTCCGGCCTTGTTTTTTCAATCCAGGCATAATCGAGGTTGATACCCCAGGGCTCCAGCAACTGGCTCATTATATCATAAATGTCCTTTGCTTCCACAAAGGGCGCTTTCACAGATTCAAAAGGAGTGTTGCCCCATTTGTTGCGGATGGTTTTATCTGCCCCTTTTTCCAAAAGCAATTTTACGATTTCAGTTCTGCAGAAGAATGCAGCGGTGTGAAGGGCGGTGGAGCCGTCGTTGTTCCGGAAATTGATCTTTGCCCCGGCTTCAAGCAAGGCCTTTGCCATTTCTTTCTTATCAAAAAGTGCGGCAGTTATTAAAGGACTGGATCCTCCGACCGGGTCGGGCTCATCCAGGTTGGTTCCCGCAGCAATATGCTGCCGGAGTGCATTCAGGTCTCCATTGATGACAGCAGTGTGGATGTCAATTTTTGGCGCCTTGTTTTTTTTACCCACCGGGGAAATTGCGTTTTTTATACTGTCTGCCTGTGCGTAGCAGGAGTTTGTACTCAATACTGTAGTGAGTAATGTGAATAGTACGATCAGTTTTAATGAAATGGTTTGTTTGTTCATGGCTATACTTTTAAAAGATTATAAAATGGCTATACTTTAAGCATTATCAAGGCTCGGCGATACGCTATTCTTCTTCTTTCCTGAATTCGAGCAGGTCACCTGGCTGGCAATCAAGTGCTTTGCAGATGGCTTCCAGCGTACTGAACCGCACGGCCTTTGCTTTACCCGTTTTAAGGATGGAAAGATTGGCCAGGGTGAGATCAACTTTTTCAGAAAGTTCGTTCAGCGACATCTTCCTTTTGGCCATCATTACGTCTAGGTTTACAATGATCGGCATAGTTATACGGTTAATTCGTTTTCAGATTGTATTTCGATTCCTCTTTTGAATATCTCTGCGATCATGTAGATCATTCCTCCCAGCATCAAAAATTCCACGCCGCCACCGATATAGTCCTGCATATCCGGAAAAATCACCCCTCGTTTACTCAGCCAGCCCCTGTAACTGCCGGTAAGGATTGTGATCACACCGATACTCAATGCACAATAACTGATATTGGATATAAGACTGGACACTTCTTTACTGAACGGGTGCTGAAAATTGATCTTCAGGAATATCCTGATACCCAGGTAGAAGATATAAGCTTTTAAAACACCCAGGAAGATGATAAAGGACAATAGCTTTATGTAATGCTGCTTGCTGAAGACAAAGAGGTTCGAAAGATCGAGACCCATGTAAAGGTCTTTAGCCGCCTCCGGGTTGATGACGAGGCTTACAAAAGTAGAGTAAATAATTGCCCCGGTTTTAATGCACAGTCCAATGAATATAACCCAGCATATTACGTGAAGAACAGTGAGCCAGGGCTTTGGATTTAATTTTTTGTTCATGGTTATCGTGTTTGTTTGAGTATGCAAACATAGATAAATAATTATTGAAAAACAATAAATATTTATGAAATATCGCTAAATATTTATTCAAATGATAATCGGATCATGCCAGAGTTCCTGGGAATCAAAAGGTTACTTATCCGGAAAAAAAGAAAATATTTTTTTCAACTTTCCTGAAAAGAGCGGGGTTAAAGATCATTCCAGAATAGAACGAGTTCTCCCTCCCGGAAATACAACCCTAAAGCTCAGTAGGATTTCCTTGAAATGAAAATAGTACGATTCGTATTGTTTTAGTACGATTCGTATTATCTTTACAGCCATCAACCATAAACAACCCCCCATGCCCCAATCCAAAGTAACCGATCTCGATCATGCCATCCTTGGCCTGCTGTCAGGGGGCAATCTTTCCGGCTACCGCATCCGGAAGATATTTGAAGACACGGCCCTCGGCAATTACAGCAGCAGCCCGGGCTCCCTGTACCCGGCACTTGCCCGCATTGAACGATCAGGCTTTATTAAAAAGACCGGCAAGCCAGGTACATCGCAAAGCCTGTATACTATCGCGGAAAAGGGCCGGCGCCAATTAAAGACATGGATATTCCGGCCCATTACCCGTAATGACGTGATCCGCAATTCAAGGGTACTCATGCTTCGTATTGCCTTTATGGACTCATTTGAGGAGCAAACACTCAAACTGAATATGCTTACATCTTACCGCAAAGAAGTGGATGACTATATAAAGGAGCTGGAAAAATTTTCGTTCGATGGGCATGCAGGCATGTCTGCAAGCGGACGGTTTGCCTTTGAACGGGGATTGGAGGCGTTCCGGCACACATCTGCATGGATCAATAAATTAATAACCTATTACCGGAAAAATAAATCATGATACAGATGAAGAAAAGATCAGCATCCCTGTTACTGCCTTTATTACTTTTGGCATCAGTCAACTGGGCCCAGCCTTTCAGGAAAAAATTCGAACCCGGAATAAAAAAGAGGTACCAGCTTGTTATGGAGCAATGGTACAATGGCAAACTGAATGATCATGTGGTATCTGTTTGTGAACTCACTACCATACAAGACTCCGGGGCCTGGTATGAAGAAGTGAAGTGGATATCGATGGTGCAGTATAAAGAAAAAGATACCCTGGTGCTCGACAGTCTGGCTGCCCGGGTAACAGCATACCGGATTGCTCTCGACAGCATTGGAAAAATGGAATTACCGAAGATCCATATACCTGAAATGACCCAGCCCATTCAGGACTTTACTACCTTTTTTGTCGCCATCAGCCCGCAACTTGGCATCAATCACCTGCACCGGCAGGGAGATGTGTATGATGTCCCCAGGATTATTACCGGCGATCTCACCAGCGGCAATTTTATACTCAAAGGAGCGGATTGTTTTCACGTACAGCTGAAGTATGCATCTAAAAAGAAAAAACTGGCTACTCTTATCACCAGCTTCCAGGCACCCAGGGAAAGCTGCATTAGCTATTACCTGCCCGAGATGAGTACCCAGGTGGTGGATGGCGTTAATAATAATATTCAGATGGTAATGCCGGCAAAAGATAAGTTCAATGTGCAGTGGGGCAGGGAAGAATTTACCATTGAATCAAAAGTAAATACCCGTACCGGGAGGCTTTTATCCGCCACGATGGACAATTCGCTTACGTTTAAAATGAAAATTAATTGCAATGACGGGTATAAGGAATGTGCGTTTGAAATGCCGTTTAAGATCGAGCGGAAATTAAGGGTGAACATGATGGAATGATTGACCTGGTGCGTGGTTGTTTTCCGGCAGATGCCCGTTTGGGCTTTCATCAACAAAAGCTGTATTCTTCGCCCGGAATTTTGTAAATTGCCTGAAACGATTCTCATGTCGAAGAACCTGGGAGAGCTTGCCGGAAGAAAGGGGTTTCACGCTAACCTTTTTGAGTCGCTGGGTGTGGCGGCCCAGGAAACAGGTACCCCTTCCCGGGAACGGATGGAGGAGCTTTCCAAAGAATTCCTCATGGGCAAGGCCAATGTTTTCGGCACCGCCAGTTTCTACGATTTTCTCAAAGAAGACAATAAGGGCAAGAAGGTTTATGTATGCAATGGAAGCGCATGCCTGACAGCCGGAACACAGGATGCACTGAAAGAAAAACTGGGTGCCGCCTTTGCTGCAGATGAAATCGGGGAGATGTGCTGCCTCGGCCGCTGCCACGAGAACAGTGCTTTCAATTACAAGGGAACGAACTATTCCGGGAATGCGGCAGAAAAGATCCAGGAAATCAAAAAGCAACCGTCGAAGATTGAAGACAGCTATACTGTTGCTTCTTATGGAACGGCTGTTCTTACTGCAACGTTCAGTACCATCAAAGAATATTATCAAACCCTCGCTTCGGCACTAAAACAATCTCCGGAGACATTATTGGCCGGACTGAAAGAGTCCGGGCTGAGAGGAAGAGGAGGTGCCGGTTTCCCTATCGCATTCAAACTGGAATCATGCCGGAATACCGCAGGCAATCAAAAATTCATCGTGTGCAATGCCGATGAAGGCGATCCCGGCGCCTACAGTGACCGGTACCTGATGGAACACCAGCCACACAGTATATTGCTGGGCATGATGATCGCCGGTTATATCGCTGGGGCTGATACCGGAGTACTGTATATCCGTGCAGAATATCCTGAATCACAGCTGGTGATGCAGCAGGCGATTGATGACCTTGTAAAAGAAAATTTACTGGGAGATCATATTCTTGGTTCAGCCTTCTGTTTCAAATTCAAGCTCATTCGGGCCATGGGGGCTTATATCTGCGGAGAAGAAACAGCCCTGCTCTCCAGCATTGAAGGACAAAGGCCGGAAGTACGTGTGCGTCCGCCTTATCCCACACAGGAAGGCCTGTTCAATAAACCCACCGTGGTAAATAATGTGGAAACACTTGCCTGCATTCCATATATCATTCAGCATGGCGGAAAACAATTTGCTTCCATCGGTAAGGGGAAGTCAACCGGCACCAAACTGGTATCCCTAGATGGTTACTTCAAAAAGCCCGGGATCTATGAAGTAGACATGGGTACTCCGCTGGATATGGTAGTGAATGAACTGGGAGGAGGATTCACAGCGAAGATCAAAGCCATGCATATCGGCGGCCCGCTCGGCGGACTGGTTCCGGTTCACAAGATTAAGGATCTAACGGTGGATTTTGAATCCTTTAATCAAAACGGATTTTTACTGGGGCATGCGTCCATTGTTTGCATACCGGAACATTTCCCATTGATTGATTACCTCGAACACCTGTTCGCTTTCACGGCCCATGAAAGCTGCGGTAAATGTTTTCCGTGCCGGCTGGGCTCAACCAGGGGATATGAACTGATTAATAAAGCCCGTACATCAGATTATAAAATCGAACGGCAGTTGATGAATGACCTGGTAGAGACAATGGAAACAGGATCGCTTTGTGCATTGGGTGGTGGACTGCCATTGCCTATCAAAAATGCAATGCAGTATATTGATGAAGAGTTGAAACCGTATTTTAAATCATGATTCCGGGAGATATTTTCGTTAACCTGGTAATGGTGATATAAAAAGATAACATGGGTATCGTTTACAGAAAAGAAGAAAAACAGGGGCAGGCTGCCCAGGGAGCAACCTTTACCTATGGCTCAACCAATGGTAAACCAAAAGCCGGTATCGCCTTTATAGACAATAAACCTTATGAAATACGGGAAGGCGAAACAATCCTTGCATTCATCAAACGCAATTTCGGGAATGATTATGTGCCTACGCTCTGTGATGCACCCAACCTGGAACCCTTTGGTTCCTGCCGGGTATGCAGCGTAGATGTTGCATTGACAGAAAATGGTCAAACCAAAGCACAGGCCAGCTGCCATACACCCGTGATGGCAAACTCATATATCTACCCCCATTCTGATAAGATTCAGAAACTCCGAAAGAATATTATCGAACTGGTACTAACCGATCACCCGCTCGATTGCCTCACCTGCGAAGTGAACAACAATTGCGAACTGCAAACCGTGGCGGCAAAAGTGGGGGTGAGGGATGTACGGTATCCTGAAGGAAAAAATCACCTGGACAGAAAGAAAGACCTGAGCCATCCTTACATGACCTCTGATTTTTCAAAATGCATCAATTGCTACCGTTGTGTGCGGGCCTGTGATGAAGTGCAGGGTGAGTTTGTGCTGAGCATGGCCGGCAGGGGGTTCAACAGCCATATAATCAAGAGCCTCAACACTAGTTTTGAGCAATCCGATTGCGTGAGTTGCGGTGCCTGTGCCCAGGCTTGTCCAACCTCGGCCATCTCCGACGTGTTTGAATCCAAATCAATCGCCGTTGATAAAAAAGTGCGTACTGTTTGTACCTACTGCGGTGTTGGTTGTAACCTGGATGTTGCTGTAAAGCAGAATAAAGTTCATTCCATCCAGGCGCCTTATGATGCGGAAGCCAACCAGGGCCATACCTGCCTGAAAGGCCGCTTTGCATTTTCTTTTTATAACCATGCCGACCGAATCAGAACACCATTGATCAAAAAGGACGGAGCGTTCGTAGCGGTGAGCTGGGAAGAGGCCTATGATTTTATAGCAAACAAATTAACGGAGATCAAAGCGAAGTACGGTCCGGATTATATTGCCGGTATCTCTTCCGCCCGTTGCACAAATGAAGAAAACTACCTGATGCAGAAATTCATCCGGGCAGTAATCGGTACCAATAATATCGACAGTTGTGCAAGGGTTTGTCACTCGCCAACAGCCATCGGCATGCAACGCACATTCGGAACCGGCGCTGCCACCAATTCCATCAAGGACCTGGCCTATACAGATTGCATGATGGTGATCGGTGCCAACCCCACCGATGCCCACCCGGTTACCGGGGCCAAGATCAAACAACAGGCCATCAAAGGAAAAACGCTGATTGTAATCGATCCGAGAAGGACCGAACTGGCCCGGTATGCCAATTACCACCTGCAGTTACGCCCGGGTACCAATGTAGCCCTTCTTAATATGATGCTGTACTACATAATCAGTGAAAAACTGGAAGACAAAGATTTTATCAGCAAAAGGACCGAAGGTTTCGATGACTTCCGGGATCATATTCTCCATCTCAATATTGACGAACTGGAAAAAATTACCGGAGTTGACCGAAACCTTGTTCGTGACGCTGCCATCGCTTATGCATCGGCTCCCAATGCCATGTCGTTCCACGGACTGGGAGTAACGGAACATTCGCAGGGAACATTCACCGTGATGCTGATCGCCGACCTGGCCATGATAACAGGTAATATCGGCCGAAGAGGTGTTGGTGTAAATCCATTGCGTGGACAAAACAATGTGCAGGGCGCTGCTGACATGGGATGCCAGCCTTACCAGGGCGCCGGTTACCTGGATGTGACCAACCCTGAAATACACCGTATGTACGAAAATTTTTACGGGGCCAAACTGCCAATCCATGCTGGATTGAAAATACCGCAGATGTATGATGCTGCCCTGAACGATAAACTAAAAGCGATCT
>DMRT01000262.1 GCA_003455235.1 Chitinophagaceae bacterium | reverse complement strand
TTCCGATTCAGGAATACTCGCCTAAGAAAGTAAAACAGAGCGTGACCGGCAACGGTAATGCAGCCAAGGAGCAGGTGATGAAGATGCTGCAGCAGTTGCTCGCATTTAAAGACAATCCCAGGCATTATGATGCCACTGATGCACTGGCGGTTGCAGTGTGTCATCATTTCCAGCAGCGGACCGTTGTACCCGGCAAGGAAGCAAAAGCCAGTAACTGGAAAGATTTCATTGCCAAAAACCCGGGCAAAGTGAGAAAGTAAACGGCAGGCGCTTAACCCGCTCTTAACAAAAATATCTTAGGTTTCATAAAATCTTTGCAGCAACAATATATCAATGGTTATCCGATCAAGAACATTGCGGCTGGTGATACTGATCAGTACGGTACTGGTGACCATCATCATTGCCATCCAGCTCATCTGGCTGCAGAAAGTATACCGCTATGAGGAAAAGCAGTTTAATATCAATGTATCAAAAAGCATCCGTGCCCTGTATGCCGATATGGAACTGGTGAATGATGTAAAAGACAACGTGCAGAAAGTAGTGGAAAATATCAATCCTGATGTGTACCTGCTGAAGATTGACTGCAATCCCGACCTGAGTAAATTATGGGTGAATCTGAAAGCAGAGCTCACCGACTTTGATGTGTATTCCGACTGCCGGGCAGCCATCTACAGTCATGACCATGATTCCTTTGCGGTACAGAAATATATTGACCTGCCGGATTCGTATCATGAGACTTCAAAAGAACCCGACCTGCCGCTGCTGAAAAGAGACTATTCCTACATCATCATTTTCTTTCCGCACCGCGGACAGTACATTATTAAGCAGATGCTGTTCTGGATTGCTTCCAGCGGGTTGTTACTGCTGGTGCTGGTGGGCTTTGGGTTCAGCGTTTTCTATTTTTACCGGCAGAAGTTTTACAATGAAACCCAGAAAGACTTTGTGAACAATTTCACCCATGAATTCAAAACACCGCTGGCTGTAATCAAGATTGCTTCTGATGTGCTGCAGCAGCAGAACATTGTGGAAAAGCCCGACCGCCTGGCTAATTATGCAGGTATTATCAGCGAACAAACCTCTCACCTGCAGGCACAGGTACAACGGCTCCTGGAGATTGCCTATACCGACCGAAGTTCATTACCGCTCGAGAAAGAAAATTTTGAAGTAAACCTGCTGATCCGGGAGGCGATCAACGACCTGCAGCCGCTGGCAGAACAGAAACACGCAACCATTCATACCAATTTTGCGATACCGGAAATTATGGTGAAGGCAGATAAATCATACCTGCGGCTTTGCTTCATCAACCTGATCGAGAATGCCATCAAGTATGCCACCAACCCGGTAATCCGGATCAACACTTCTATACAAGGTGCCGACCTCGTTGTTTCAGTAACTGACAATGGCATCGGCATAGAAGAAGAACACCGGAAAAAGATATTTGACCGCTTCTACCGCATCACCCGGGGAGAGCTTCATGTGGCCAAGGGTTTCGGGCTTGGTCTGAATTTTGTAAAGAAAGTTATTGATACACATAACGGGAAGATTGAGTTGGAAAGCGAACCCGGAAAAGGAAGCACGTTCACCCTCATTATCCCACGCACATAAACCAGGCACCATGGCAAAAGCAAAAGTTCTATTGGCAGAAGATGACCTCTCCCTCGGGTTTGTTATCAAGGATTCCTTACAGGACATCGATTTTGAAGTAACTCACTGCCCTGATGGCGAAGTGGCCTGGCAGCAATTCCAGAAAAAAGAATTCGACATCTGCCTGCTCGATATCAACATGCCCGTTCGGGATGGATTTTCGCTGGCAAAAAAAATACGCCAGCATAGTGATGTGGTGCCCATCATTTTTTTAACCGCCAAAAGCCTGCAGGAAGACAAGCTGAAGGGATTTCAGTCCGGTGCCGATGATTACATCACCAAGCCATTCAGTATTGAAGAACTGATCATGCGGATGGAGGTTTTTTTACGCCGCACTAAAAAACTACAGGCCGATACGGTGGAGGTATACCAGCTGGGTGATCTGAAATTTGTTTTCAATGAACTGAAGATATATACCAAAACAGATGTGGTTACCCTTACGCAGAAAGAATCAGACCTGCTTCGGTTTTTTGCCCAGCACGAAAACAAAGTACTGAAACGGGAAGAAGTGCTGCTGAATGTGTGGGGAAAGGACGATTATTTCCTCGGAAGAAGCATGGACGTATTTATCACCAAGCTCCGCAAGCATTTCAAAGCCGATCCAAGGATCGTACTGGAAACCATACATGGTGTGGGTTTCCGGCTTACCGTTAATAAGTGAGCTGTGCCAGGATTTTTTCCTGTGCCGTTTTCAGTTCTTCTGCGGAGCAGTTGAGTTTAGCCTTTGTGAAATTCAGGTCGTTGGCCGAGTTGATCGGGACCAGGTGCATGTGTGCATGCGGCACTTCCAGTCCGATCACACTGATGCCGCAGCGTTTGCACTTGAACGCCTTTTCAATGGCATGGGCAATGGGTTTGGCAAATACCAGCATCCCGGCCAGGTACTCATCCGGCACATCGAATATTTTATCCACTTCCGTTTTGGGAACCACCAGTACATGCCCGTGAACAATGGGTTCTATATCCATAAAGGCAATGAATTTGTCACTCTCTGCTATTTTAAGTGAAGGAATCTGCCCGGCTATAATTTTTGAGAAGATGGTCATATATATTTTTTTCCGACAAGGTACAAAAAAGCCCGTTCAGAACTGAACGGGCAATGAGATCAGCTTCCTGTTTACAGGTCGATGTTTTCCACTTTGAATTTAAGCACACCGGCGGGTACCTGTACATCTACTGTTTCTCCCACCACTTTTCCCAACAGTGCTTTACCGATTGGCGAAGTCACCGATATTTTTCCCTGCTTCAGGTCGGCTTCGTTTTCAGACACAATCTTATATTTCACCTGTTTTTTTGTGTTCAGGTTCATCAATGTTACATTGGTAAGTATGGAAACCTTACTGGTGTCAATATTTTTTTCATCCAGGATTCGGGCATTGGCAATCACCCCTTCCAGGTGCTTGATTTTGGCTTCCAGTAATCCCTGTGCTTCCTTGGCGGCATCGTATTCTGCATTCTCTTTCAGGTCACCTTTTTCTCTTGCTTCCGCAATGGCGTGACTGGCGGCCGGCCGCTCAACGCCTTTCAGATGCTGCAATTCGTTTTTCAGTTTTTCAAATGTTTCGGCCGTTACATAATTCGTTCCACTCATGACATTCCATTTAGATAAACAAAAAAAATACAACGCCTCAGGTTGACCAAGGCGTTGCATGTGTATAACAAAAGTAATAATTCAATTCTTATATTCCAAGCTTCTGCAGGATCACCTGGCCCATTTTGTAAAAGGCTTCTGCCGAATAGCCGGCAATATGCGGGGTAATCAGTACATTAGGTTGTGCCAGCAGAAAGCCGAGTTCTTGCTGTTGTTGCTGGGTGAGACCGGCCAGTTTTTCGTTTTCCAGTACGTCGAGTGCCGCACCGGCCACCCGGCCGTCTTTCAATGCCTGGACCAGTGCTGCTGTTTTAACCACGCTTCCCCGGGAAGTATTAAGAATGTACGGCCGTTGCTTCAATATACCGAAGAACTCCTCGTTGGCCAGGTATTTTGTTTCTTCAGTAAGCGGCAGGTGAAAACTGATCACATCGGCATACCGCCCGATCTGTTCCATGTTGGCTTCCTTGATGTAACCATGTCCAAAATCAAATTTGTATTTGTCGCAGGCCAGCACTGTAACATCAAAGGAAGACAGCAACCTGGCAAAAGAGCTTCCGGTATTACCATACCCGATGATGCCTACGGTTTTACCGGTTAGTTCGATACCCCGGTTCTCATCACGGATCCATTTGCCCTGTTTCACTTCTTCGTAACTGCTGCTTATTTTATTCAGCAGGTTCAGCAGCATGCCCAGGGCATGTTCGGCCACGGCATTGCGGTTTCCTTCGGGGCTGCTTACGCACCGGATACCCTTGCTTTCTGCATAGGCCACATCTATCAGTTCCATCCCGCTGCCCATGCGCCCGATCCACCTGAGGCCCGTGGCGGCATCCAGCATTTTTTTATCGATGCGTATACGGGTGGTAACCACCAATCCTTCGGCATTACCGGCAAGGTCCAGCAATTCTTCATAAGTTACCGAAGGCATATACAGCACCCGGTAGCCCTTTTGTTCAAGGGCATCAGTCAGCGATTGGTGAACATGCGCTGTAATGATTATGACCCGGTCGTTACTCATTTGGCCGCAATCATGCTGATCTCAACATTTACGTTTTTAGGCAGCCCTTTTACGGCCACGGTTTCCCGGGCCGGAAAATCCGATTCAAAATAACTTCCATACACTTCATTCACAGATGCAAACAGCGACATATCGCTTAAGAAGATTGTGGTCTTTACTACATTACCAAATCCCATGCCCGCCGCCTGGAGTATGGCATTAAGGTTTTTCATCACCTGCTGTGTTTCTGTCATGATGTCGGCATTGGAAAGATCGCCGGTGCCGGGAATCAATGCGATCTGGCCTGAAATGAACAGCATATCACCGCTTTGTACTGCCTGGTTATACGGACCAATGGGAGCCGGCGCATTGGGTGTGTTGATTATTTTTTTCATATGGAAAGTTTATTTAGAGAATTGCAAATATATCTTTTATCAACCACCTATTTTTGCAAAAAATAGTTATGCAGGCAGTTGTAGCAGCCACCGATGAACAATGGGAAGCACTCACCCGGCCAAGGCCACAGGTGGAATGGATCCGCGTGGAAAATGCCGGCCGGTTTACTGATTGCAAAACAGCTGATGTGTATTTTTATCTCATCGGAGATGACATGCACCCGGTATATGCCGGATTGGGAAAACCGGTTTTCATCAATTCGGTTGTGCTTACATTACAGGAATTGAATGCCCCTTCAAACGTGATTCGTATAAACGGGTGGACGGGCTTTTTGCAGAGAGCCTCCTGGGAAGCAGCCGGACGGTGGCAGCAGGATGTATCGGTGCATTTTGAAAAAGCCGGCATCAAACTGCTGCAGGTGGCGGATGAACCCGGCCTGGTTTCTGCCAGGATCCTTGCCATGATCATTAATGAAGGCTACCTGGCACTGGAAGAAAAAGTAAGCAGCAAGGAAGAAATAGATACAGCTATGAAACTCGGTACCAATTACCCATACGGTCCGTTTGAATGGTGTTCGGCCATTGGTGCAGAAAACATCCTGGCCTTATTAAAGAAATTAAACAGCAACAGCGGCCGGTATGCACCCTCCGCCCTTTTACAAAAAGAAGTAATGCAGCACAGGGTATGAGCCTTATCCTCAATATCGACACATCGGGCCCAGAAGCCCATATCAGTTTTGCAAACGATGGCAGGGTGTCGAAATTCCTTGCCAATGAAACACAAAAAGATCACGCTTCTTTTTTACAATCAGCCATTGCGGAGCTTTCAGAAAGCTGCGGCATTGAGTTGAAGAGCATAGATGCCATTGCGGTAACAGCCGGACCTGGTTCTTATACCGGCTTGCGGGTGGGATTTGCCAGTGCCAAAGGCCTTTGTTATGCGCTCCACAAACCACTCATCGCTTTAAATACACTGGAAGTATTGACGGCTTCTGCCCGCATCTCAAACAATGGGTATGAGGGTTTATTCTGTCCCATGATCGATGCAAGGCGGATGGAAGTGTTTACTGCCATGTATGATACCGGGCTCAATCCATACCTTAGTCCCAGGCCGCTCATTCTTAATGAAATGTCGTTCGAAAAGGAGTTATCGGTAAACCAGGTGCTCTTTTTTGGCAGCGGTTCCGCCAAGTGGAAGGCTGTTTGTAACCACCCCAGGGCCTCCTTTGCGGAAGCCGGAATTGTACCCGCGGGTATGAGCTGGCTGTCGAATAAATTCGAAAAAGAAAAGCGGTTTACAGACCTTGCCTACAGCGAGCCTTTCTATCTGAAAGAATTTCAAATACTTACCTGAGATACAGGGTTTGAGCCCCAAAAAGATTACTAAAAACTGGTTAATATACTAGTTGCATAAGCAATTAATAGTATATTTGTACGTTCTTACATTGTTCAAGCATATTTAAAATTTAAAATCTTATGATGGTTGCGTCTCAATCCAATGAGCAGGAGATACTATCTGCTGCAAACTCCTCCACTAATTCTTCGATTAATGTAGATTATCATGCGTTGAAAAAAGCGGCCCTTGTACTTCGTGCCTTAAACCACAAACTTCGTCAGCAATTATTAAAACTGATTGAAGATGAAAAAAGA
>DMRT01000212.1 GCA_003455235.1 Chitinophagaceae bacterium | reverse complement strand
AAACGGTATAATATATAAAGGTTCCGGCCTTGTGATTTTTTGTAACTGATGAATATCAATCCTGTAATCAGGTTCAATTATATTAACTTTAATCGATTCACCCCAATACCCAACGAATGACACATACCAATCGCAACACACAGGGGCTTAGCCAGCAGGAAGTGCTTGCTGCCCGGGCAGTACATGGTTTCAATCGCCAGCATTATAAAAAGGAGGCCACGGTGCTTAGGCTGCTCCGCGAAACCGTAACAGAGCCCATGTTTATTTTACTGGCCATTGCGGCACTGATTTATTTCATCACCGGCAACCGCAACGATGGCTTATTCATGACAGGGGCCATTGTATTTGTTTCAGCCATTTCTGTTTTCCAGGATTACCGCAGCCGCAGCGCCATTGCCGCCCTGCGCCAGCTCACCCGTCCAAGAAGTAAGGTGATACGGGACGGCATTACCCAGGAGATCAGCAGTGAGGAGATTGTACCCGGGGATATAATGATTATTGAAGAAGGAAGTTCGGTACCCGCAGATGGGGTTATTATTCAATCCAATGATTTTTCGGTGAATGAATCCATACTCACCGGCGAATCCTTGAGTGTATTCAAATCCGAATCGGATGCCAATAACCAGGTATACCAGGGTACACTGGTGGCTGGCGGACTGGCTATTTGCCAGGTTACTGCCATTGGCAATGAAACCAGCTTGGGAAAAATCGGCGGCGCCCTGCTGGCTATTGAAGAAGAAAAAACACCCCTGCAGCGGCAAATCAACAATTTTGTAAAGAAGATGGCCGTGGTTGGTATTATTGTATTCCTCATTGTATGGGGCATCAACTATTTCCAGTCGAGGGATGTGTTCGATAGTTTATTAAAAGCACTTACCCTGGCTATGAGTATCCTGCCCGAAGAGATACCGGTGGCCTTTACCACTTTTATGGCATTGGGCGCCTGGCGGCTGATGAAGATGGGTATCATTGTAAAGCAAACCAAAACCGTAGAAACCCTGGGCAGCGCTTCGGTGATCTGCGTTGATAAAACAGGCACGATCACCGAAAACCGGATGAGGCTCATCAGCCTGTTTGTATGGGGGGAGGAAAAATTTGCCAACCCCCACAATGTAATATCCGACGATGCAAAGCGGCTGATACGCATAGGCATGTGGGCAAGCGAACCCATTCCTTTTGACCCGATGGAACTGGAACTGCACGACAGCTACCGCCTGCTTTTCGTAAACGACGAGCGCCCGCATTATAAAATGATTCATGAATACCCGCTGGGCGGCAGGCCGCCCATGATGACCCATATTTTTGAAGAGAAAGATGGCGGCCGCCGGGTAATTGCTGCCAAGGGAGCGCCCGAAGCCATCATGGAAGTGTCTGGTCTTACAGCGGATGAAAAAGCAGCCATCGCGGCCCGTGTAAATGAGCTGGCAAAAAAAGGATACCGGGTACTGGGTGCAGCCGAAGCTATTCATGCGGGGAATGAATTTCCGAAACAACAGCAGCAGTTCAATTTTACATTTAAGGGACTGCTGGCATTTTACGATCCTCCAAAGCCAAACATCAATGCCCTGTTCAATGCATTCAACGATGCCGGGATCGACGTGAAGATCATTACCGGTGATAACATGGCTACTACCCAAACCATTGCCATGCAAACGGAATTCAGAAACGCTGATAAAATTATTGATGGCGAAGCGCTGCATGTATTGTCTGATGAAGAACTCGTGAAAAAAGTAAACGACATTGCAGTATTCACCCGCATGTATCCCGAAGCAAAGCTGCGGGTGATCAATGCATTGAAGGCAACTGGAAAGATCGTGGCCATGACCGGCGACGGGGTGAATGACGGACCCGCACTTAAATCCGCACACATCGGCATTGCCATGGGAAAGAAGGGAAGCGAGATTGCCAAACAGGCATCCTCACTGATACTGGTGGATGATGACCTGTCGAAGATGGTGGATGCGGTGGCCATGGGGCGGAAGATATACAGCAACCTTAAAAAAGCGATCCAGTATATCATCTCCATTCATATACCCATCATCCTTACGGTGTTTATCCCCCTGGCCCTGGGGTGGGTGTATCCCAACATTTTCACGCCGGTTCACGTGATCTTCCTGGAGCTGATCATGGGACCCACCTGTTCCATCATTTATGAAAATGAGCCCATTGAAAAGAACATGATGCTGCAGAAACCCCGGGAGTTCACCAATACTTTCTTCAACTGGCAGGAGCTTACGACCAGCATCACGCAGGGACTGATGATCACTGCCGGTATACTATTCATTTACCAGTATGCCGTATGGCTGGGATGTACAGAAAACAGTACCCGTACGCTGGTATTCCTGACACTGATATCTGCCAATGTTTTTTTAACACTCGTAAACCGTTCTTTTTATTATTCCATACTGGAAACAAGCCGGTACCCAAACAACCTGGTCATGCTTATCATCTTTCTTACCTTGCTGCTCACCGGATTGTTTATCCTTGTGCAGCCATTGGCAATGCTTTTCCGTTTTGAATTACCTGGCATTGCCAGCCTGCTGATGGCGATATGCACCGGTTTTATTTCGGTAATCTGGTTTGAAGTAGTAAAGTATGCGAAGCGGAAAAAGGTTAGTTCAGGGCAAGCTGTTCAATAATGGCATTCATGCTGATGGCGCCGTGGCTTTCTTCATAAATGCATTCCGCATCTTTGATCAGTAATACCTGGGGCGATTCATGATAAACGGCAAAATCTTCTGCTACCTGATCGGAAAGGGAACGGAATTTCAACAGGTCGAGAAAATAAAAGTCGGCCGAGTCCGGTTGGCCGGTCCTTTCCAGGCGGTCTTTTGCAACGGAGCTGAGGGAGCAGCGGGTACTGTGTTTAAAAATAACCTGGGGCCGGGAACGGGATAATTCACGGATGTGCGAAAGCTGCTGGGGGTGGTTCAGTTCTATCCAGTTCATGAAAATGCCGGCTTAGTGGATGATGCCTTCACTCATGGGGCAGCCCGACTTACGGCTTGGTGCGCAACTGCTTACGATGGCAGAAACGGTAATCAGAAGCAGCAGGGCAAAAAATAATTTTTTCATCATTTCTCTTTTGAGCTTAAAAAACTTATAATTGCGGTGTCCGGAGTTTCCGCAAAGATAATTTATCAACGGTAAACGACGAAAAACAATTAATATTACCTTCGGCCCCTGTTTTATACCTAATTAGGGCAAACTGTCCTGTGAAAACTGAACGTTAATCCTTACTAAAATAAAATCCAACATGTTGCAACTTAAACGCCCCATTGTCTTTATTGATCTTGAAACAACCGGAGTAAGTCTTTCTGCCGACCGTATTGTGGAGATTGCTATGGTAAAGATCATGCCGGAAGAAAGCCGCCAGGTAAAGCGCAAGTTGCTGAATCCGGAAATGCCGATTCCGAAGGAGGCCAGTGATATACACGGCATCACCGACGATATGGTGAAGGATGCGCCCACTTTTAAGCAGGCTGCCAATGAAATAAAAATGTTCATCGAGAACTGCGACCTGGGTGGATACAACAGCAACCGGTTTGATATTCCCATCCTGATGGAAGAATTTTTACGTTCCGGCATCAATGTTGATCTGAGTACCCGTAAAATGATCGATGTACAGCATATATTTTATACCATGGAGCCACGTACATTGTCGGCTGCCTATAAGTTCTTCTGCGAAAAGGAACTGGTGGGTGCCCACAGCGCTGAAACCGATGTGAATGCCACCATTGATGTGCTGATGGCCCAGCTGAAACGCTACGATAAACTGGGCAACACGGTTGAATCGATACTGGAACTGATCGGGGAAGATAAGATTGTGGACTATGCCCGCCGATTCAGCTACAACGATTCGGGACGTGAGATCTTCAATTTCGGCAAGCACAAGGGAAGAGTAGTAGCTGATGTGCTACGGGCTGAACCTCAGTACTATGACTGGATGATGCGGGGCGACTTTCCACTGCATACCAAACAGAA
>DMRT01000119.1 GCA_003455235.1 Chitinophagaceae bacterium | reverse complement strand
CAGGAGCAGATAAGCGGAATGAGCAATAAAGAACAGGAATTGAACCAGGTGCTGGAAGCGGAAAAGGAAAGGCAACTGAAACCGATCCGTGAAAAAATGCTGAAAGCCATACAGGACGTGGCAAAGGAAAACGGGTATGCCCATATTCTTTATAAGGAGCAGGCCATTGTTTTTCCCGAACAGGATGATATTACAGAAAAAGTAAAAAAGAGACTCGGGATCAAATAAAGCCCTAGTAAGAATTTTCTAACAATTCTTTAAGACAGATCAAACAGCCGGTGTCCTGATCAACTTTATATTTGCCCCAGATTGTTTGTCAATTTATCAGCCTTTGTTCCAGTTGGACCTGCTTGGGGTTCTGCCTGGTGCAAAGGCTGAGTCCATTTTAAGAGGCGATCAGTTTCTGATTTTCCGCCACAGCAACATAAGCATACCGCTCAGCATGTACAGCACCGCTGCCAGGGCCAATATCCATTTTATTACCGAAAAAAAAGTGGTCAGAAATGCAATGGTACCGGATACATGCCCGCCCAGCGTAACGAGCATGCCCAGGTTTTCAATAATGTCAAAAAGCCCGGCCAGCAAAGCGCCGGAAGCGATAAGGTTGCCCGCTTTCTGAATGAGTCCGCCGGAGTGGTCTGCAATCCTGCGGCAGGCAAGAAACAGGAAGAATGAATAAAAGAAGAGGAAAAGAAAATCGAAGTAAGTGTTGGTTTTAGCAGCCGGAATAATACCGGGTGATGCATCAACGGGCATCCACGCATTAATTACTGCCGCCGCTTTGCTGCTGTCGTATGCGAATTCCAGGTCCAGGATGCCGAGCGGGGTAGCTGGCGTTTTTAACGGGGCCCCGGTTTTAGCCATTACCACCATCATTGCGATAGTGCCAATGAAAAATAAAGGGAGCGGTAATTTTTTCATGATTCGTATTTTGGCAAGAAGACAAAGGAGGGAATGCAATCTTCTCCTTCAGCACCTTTTCTTTCCTGGCTTTTGTCGAAGAATGTTCCCTTGCTTATATCACCTTAACTCATTTTATCAAACCGCTGCTGCACATAATTCCAGTTCACCACGTTCCACCAGTTATCGATGTAATCTGCTCTTTTGTTCTGGTACTTTAAATAATAGGCGTGTTCCCAAACATCCAGTCCGAGCAAAGGAAATCCTTTTACATCACTGATGTCCATTAGCGGGTTATCCTGGTTGGGGGTGGAGCCGATCTTCAGTTTTTTGTCTTTATCAACATACAGCCAGGCCCAACCGCTGCCGAACCGGTTTTTGCCTGCATCGGTAAATTGTTTTTTGAATTCATCGAACGATCCGAAAGCCTGGGTAATGGATTGCTGCAAAGATCCGGAAGGGGTATTGCCTTCTTTTTTTGGCTGCATGCATTGCCAGAAGAGTTCGTGGTTATAGTGGCCACCGCCGTTATTCCGCATTTTGGCGGAGTAGGAAGAGATTTTTGCAAGTACTTCTTCCAGCGGTTTGGTAATGTCCACCTTTTCAGCCCCGGCGGCCTCTTTCACGTTCTTGGCATAAGCCGCTGCATGTTTGCTGTAGTGGATCTCCATGGTCATCGCATCAATTACGTTTTCCAGTGCATCATATTTATAGGGCAATGGCTGCTGATCGAAGCCGGTTTGAAAGCCGGAATATGTATGCTGGTCTGCGGTAGAAAATGACTGGAGGAGAGGAGCCGTGGCGCCCAGTCCAACGCCGATGGCCAAACCTCCTTTCAGTGATGTGGAAATGAATTCCCTGCGGTTGGTTGTTTTCTTCGTTGCCATAGTTGTAAATTTTTATGTGGTTGAATTTCTTTTCGACGGGGAAACAAGATTCTGCACCCGTTTAAAGAAGCGATAGTAAAATTCCTTGTTAAAGAGCTGTGAGTCGTGCATGGCTTTATAGGTGAGGAAGATGCCTACCGGGGTAAGCACCAGCACGGCCAGCCACATGCCTACAAACGGAGACGTCATGTTTTCTTTCACAAATTTTTCGCCAAACATGTTCAGCAGGTGAAAGATGAGAAAGAAGATGATGGCCACCACCAGGGGCATGCCCAGTCCGCCTTTTCGGATGATTGAACCCAGTGGGGCGCCCAGGAAGAATAGAACGAAACAGGCCATCGACAGGGAAAATTTCCGGTGCCATTCTATTTTGTGATACCGGATCTCGGTTTTTCGGTTTTCGGCCTCGCTGGCGGCATTGTCAACGTTGATCTTGAGATTGCTGGCAATATTCTTGGCGGCATCTTTTACCTGGTAACGGGTGGAATCGGGAATTACCGTATCAAAGTTTTTATAACCGCCCTTTGCTTTCGGTATCTTTTTCCAGGTGCTGTCGGGTACATGCATGTAATGAAGATACATGTCATACGAACGGCTTGTTCTTGCCTGCAGGCTGTCGCTCATCCGGTTAAGGGAATCCAGGAAACGGTTGATTTGCCCGGCACTCAGCATTTTGAAGTTGTTCCGGTATATGCTGTCGTTTGTATTTTGTTTCTGCAGGGCGCTCAGGTCGAATAATTTTTTAAAGGAGCTGAAGCCGAGCCGGATGTATTCAGTGGCAGTATCACCGATATTACCGTTTTCCTGGTACCGGAAACCATTTTCGAGATTGAACTCGAGGAATTTTTTATCATCAGAAATACGCATCACCCCTTTCTGTGCAATGATGCAGTTGTTTTGCAGCAGGTTGGTTTGTTCATAGATAAGTACGTTGTGAATGGTTTTTCCATCGGCATCCTTTTTCCCGGCTTTGATGGCATACCTGGGAATGTGGGTGAAGAAGACGCCTTCCTTGAGATCGAAGGCGGGTTTTTTATAATAAATATCATTGTACAGTGCCACAAATTTCAGGTTGGCATAGGGGATCACGTAATTGGCAAACACGAACGTGATACCGCAGAAGAGCAGCGAAACCCATATCAGCGGCCGCATAAAGCGCAGCAACGAAATGCCCGATGCTTTGATGGCCACCAGCTCAAAGCTTTCGCCGAGGTTGCCGAAGGTCATAATAGAAGAAATAAGAATGGCAATGGGCATGGCGAGGGTAAGCATGGAGGCACTAACGTACCAGAGGAACTGGCCGATGGTGATAAAATCGAGGCCCTTTCCCACGAGGTCATCCAGGTATTTCCACAAACCCTGCATCATGAGAATGAAAAAGGCGATGAAGAACGTTATGATGAACGGCCCGATAAATGCCTTAAGGATGAGTTTGTCTAATTTTTTGATCATGCCCGCTGCTGCTGCACTGAACGTTAATTGTAGTAATTTGACGTTACGTATGAAGCATCCATCAAAATTAACTCTTTCTGCCGAGGAACTGCAACTGGTAACCGATGCCGGCTGGATTTTAACGAAACATACCATTACCGGTAAAGTGTACGCTATGTTCGGGAAACTGGCAGAGCAATACAGGCTGGTTATGGAACAGCTGCTATTGCCATTGGATGTAACCGGACCCTCGCCCAAAATTTCCCGGGGAGAAAATTACCGGCAGCTGCCTTATGTAATACTGGATTACCCCCGCTGCTTTGAACAGGAAAACATTGTAGCCATACGCACCCTTTTCTGGTGGGGGAATTTTTTCAGCATTACCCTGCATCTTTCCGGCGCACACAAACAGAAGTACGAGGCTGAACTGTTCAGTGCTTTTGAGTCATTGAAAGAAGATAGTTATCACCTGTGTATTCATACCGATCCCTGGCAACACCATTTTGAAGAAGATAATTACCGTCCGGTGAATACATTTTCCCGGGAAGCTTTTGAAGAATGCATCCGGCAAAAACCGTTTGTGAAACTGGCTGTAAAATTCCCCTTATCCGGTTGGAATGAGATACCGTCAGTGCTGGAAAGAAATTTTTGTACAATGGTGGGGCTGCTGCAGCCTTAACTGCCGAGGCGGTGAAAAAGTTCCTTCACCTGGTATTCCCATAACTGGCTCTGGTCCTTGATTTCCTTTTTATCTGCAAAGTCGCTGATCACCAGAATGGTTTGATTGGTGACTTCAGATTTTTCAATGCGCCATTCAAAATACTCATCTTTTGCCTGGTGGTCCCAGCGGAAACGCACAAACTTATCTTCTTCTGTTTCCAGCATCCGGGCCTTGTCTACCGAACCATTCCAGCTGAAACTGTACACACCGTCTTTTTCGTCCACTTTATCGGCAAACCACTCCTGCAAACCTGCAGGAGAGATCAAAAATTCATATAAAATACTGGGTGAGCATCTTACAGGGTATTCTAATGTATATAAAACTTTCTTACTCATCCTTTTCGTTTAAAATCGTAGCAATGCGCAATAATACCAAAATAATCTGCTTGGCAATTTATTTAGCCAAGTTTTTTTGTTTCACTTTTGTGTCAAAAATCTTAAACAAACAGGGTTTCAATCTTTTGAAAGCCAGTGTTTTAGATTTTTTTTTTTGGCTGCATATTGGAAATAACATAAATTACGTTAATAGATTTATAAATTTTTAACAAGTTATTAACCCATCGTCTATTTCTAACCTAACCTTTAAACCATCAGGCTTATGAGTATGCGCCAGCTAAAAATCACTAAGTCGATCACCAACCGTGAAAGCCAGAGTTTAGAGAAGTACCTGCAGGAGATTGGTAAAGTAGAATTAATAACCCCCGAAGAAGAAGTAAAATTAGCCATCCGCATTAAACAGGGCGATCAGAAAGCATTGGAAAAACTTACCAAGGCCAATCTTCGTTTTGTGGTTTCGGTGGCAAAACAATACCAGAACCAGGGATTGACATTACCCGACCTGATCAATGAAGGCAATCTTGGTTTGATAAAAGCCGCACAGCGTTTTGATGAAACCAGAGGATTCAAATTTATCTCTTATGCCGTATGGTGGATACGCCAGAGTATTTTACAGGCATTGGCCGAACAGTCGAGGATTGTGCGGTTGCCGCTCAATAAAGTAGGGCTGACCAACCGCATCAGCAAAGCTTTTTCACAGCTTGAGCAGGAGTATGAGCGGGAACCAACCCCGGAAGAAGTGGCGTTTTTGCTCGACATGGATGCCGATGAAATTGCCGCCACACTGGGGGTTGCAAGCCGCCACGTTAGTATGGACCAGCCGCTGGCCGATGGAGAAGAAAGTACACTGATTGATGTACTCGTGAATCACAATGCTGCCAATACTGACGATGAACTGGCATTTAAAGCATCGCTGAAAACGGAGATTGACCGTTCACTGAGTACATTAACCGAACGGCAAAAAGATGTGATCCGCTTTTTCTTTGGCATTGGTGTTGACCATGCCCTCAGCCTCGAAGACATTGGTGAACATTTTAACCTTACCCGTGAGCGGGTACGTCAGATCAAAGACAAAGCCATCACCAAGTTACGTACAGCTTCCCGTTGCAAACTGCTGAAAGCGTACCTGGGATCTTAAAGATACACACACACTTGCTGATAACATTGTTCAGCGGGCTCTTTAGCCCGCTGAATTTTTATCCGGCACCCGGGTTGAATTCTATTTTAATAATCCTGATTTTTCCCCGAAATTTGCCCCACATAAATTACTGAGATGGCAATTGAAATAAAAGTTCCCACTGTAGGTGAAAGCATCAATGAAGTGACGTTGGTGAAATGGCATAAAAAAGACGGGGATTGGGTGAACAGGGATGAAGTGATTGCCGAACTGGAAAGTGAAAAAGCCACTTTTGAACTGAACGCCGAGCAGGCAGGTGCTATTAAAACCATTGCCAAAGAAGGAGATACACTCAATATAGGCGACGTTGTTTGCTCCATCGACACAGATGCAGCCAAACCAGCCGAAACCGTAAAGGCAGAAAAACCAGCAACGGTAAAAGAAACTCCTGCGGCGCAACCTCAAGCTTCAAGCCTCAAACCTCAAACAGATCTTAAAGCAACCCCCGTTGCCGCTGCCATCATCGCTGATAAAAAGGTAGACGTAAAAGTGGTAACTCCCTCCGGCAGCAATGGAAAGATTGTGAAGCAGGACGTGATGGACGCATTGAACAACCCAGGACTGAGACCAGGTACGGTGTTATTTGAACGCAACGACCGGGTGGAGAAAATGAGCAACCTGCGCAAAACGATCAGCCGCCGCCTGGTGGAAGCCAAGAATACCACAGCCATGCTCACCACCTTCAATGAGGTGGACATGAGCCCCATCATGGAGATCCGAAAAAAATACAAGGATAAATTCAAAGAGATACACGGTGTTAACCTCGGCTTTATGAGCTTTTTTACCAAAGCATGTACCTATGCGTTGATGGAATGGCCGGCCGTAAATGCCTATATCGACGGCGAAAGCATTGTTTACCACGATTACTGCGACATCTCCATTGCCGTTAGTGCGCCCAAGGGCCTGGTGGTGCCGGTGATACGCAATGCCGAAAGCCTTAGCATGGCAGGCATCGAAGCAAAAGTGGTAGAGCTGGCCGGTAAGGCAAAAGAAAATAAACTCACCATTGAAGAAATGACCGGCGGAACCTTCACCATCACCAATGGCGGTGTATTCGGTTCTATGATGAGCACACCCATCATTAATATACCACAATCGGCGATACTGGGAATGCACAATATCGTGGAAAGACCGATGGCCGTAAACGGGCAGGTGGTTATCAAACCCATGATGTATGTGGCATTGAGTTACGATCACCGCATCATCGACGGCAGAGAATCGGTAAGCTTCCTTGTACGGGTGAAAGAATTGCTGGAGAACCCTGAACTGTTGTTGTTCGGTAAAGACCCGGTGAAGAGTTTGCTGGAACTATAGCTGCTAAGAGAATAAAAAAGCAAAAAGAAGTTAAAAAGTACAGAACATTAGTTCCTTCGACATCTTAGTCAGAATAATTTAAACGCCTGCA
Source organism: Chitinophagaceae bacterium (assembly GCA_003455235.1). Taxonomy (GTDB): domain Bacteria; phylum Bacteroidota; class Bacteroidia; order Chitinophagales; family Chitinophagaceae; genus Ferruginibacter. Next base: position 3,795 of record DMRT01000119.1, on the reverse strand, counting down.
ATAAAAACGCAGGCTTTATTTTTGCCCCATGCGCCAGCACTCCTATCTTAATTCGGCTGTAAAAATCATCGAAGCCTACGATGGGAAAGAACCGTTGCCGGGGTTCCTGAAAAAAAAATTTGCCTCGGATAAAAAATACGGCTCTAAAGACAGAAAGTATATTGCATCACTCTGCTATTATTATTACCGGCTGGGACATGCCATGCGTACAGTTCCTGCAGAAGAAAGAATAATGAGTGCCGCATTTCTTTGTGAGCAACAGTCCAGTGAGTTCCTCCGGTTTCATAAACCGGAATGGAATGAATGGGTTGAGAAAGCGGTTTCAGAAAAACTCCGCCTTCTTGGCATTGATCCACATAATATCTTTCCATGGCTGACTGAATTAAGTGATGGGACTGATCCCGATTCTTTTTGCCTTTCTTTTCTCCGGCAACCGGACCTGTTCCTGCGGGTAAGGCCCGGAAAAAATGAAATCGTATTGAAAAAACTCAGCGAAGCGGGCATTGCCTTTCAAACTCCGGCCGATGATTGTATTGCCTTGCCGAATGCAACAAAGCTGGATGGGATCATTGATCCGGATAAGGAAGCCATGGTACAGGATTACCATTCCCAGCAGGTGCTTAATGTTCTCAAACATCCCGCCGCCGGTAATCCACAACCTGTATCCGTCTGGGATTGCTGCGCCGCCAGTGGAGGTAAATCCCTGCTGGCCTACGACATACTTGATGGAAAGATCAGCCTAACCGTTTCTGATATCCGGGAAAGCATTTTAGCCAATCTTAAAAAAAGATTCAATGCTGCAGGTATCAAGAACTACCATTCCTTTATCGCTGATTTGCAAACCTCCAGCCGCAAGCCTCCAGCCACAAACCTTCAACCACAAACATATCCTGAGCGTAGCCGAAGGACAAACTTTGATCTCATCATCTGCGACGCCCCCTGCACCGGCAGCGGTACCTGGAGCCGCACCCCCGAGCAACTTTACTTTTTTAAGAAGGAAATGATCAAAGAATATGCTGATAAACAAAAGCAGATCGTTTCCAATGTGATCCCCCATCTTTCAGCAAACGGCATGTTCATTTACATCACCTGTTCGGTATTCAGGCAGGAAAATGAAGAAGTGGCGAACTTTCTAAAAGAAAAATTCCACCTGCGGTTGCTGCAGATGGAATTATTAAAAGGTTATAATAAAAGGGCTGATTCGATGTTTACGGCAGCCTTTGTGAAGGAATAAATATTTATCTCCTGATGATTTTCTTCACCGCTTCTTTTTTATCATTCACCCTCACCGTTACAAAATAAACGCCATCCGCCATCTTCTTCATGGGTACGGTATAGGTTTGAGAACCCGCCTGCTGCTGGTTACTGGTGCGGAAAACCAGTTGTCCGCCCGCATTCACAATACTAATCTCCACCTTCACCGCCGCTTTTCGTACCACCTGTACTTTCAGGTCATCACTAACCGGGTTCGGACTGATGACGATTTTTTCGATGAGTGTGGTAATGCACAATTGCGGGTTGTTGCTGATCACCACAAAAGCCGTGTCGCTGCAACTGGATGTATTGGTAGCAATCAACCGGTAGGTGCCTGCCGCAGTAACAGAAGCAGGTGTGGCCACGGGGTTTCCGCCAAGGGTCCAGGCGGTTGTTATACCACCCGTTGTGGTATATACCGTTGTAAGATTAACGATGCTGTCGGTGCATTTTGTAATGGCTACATCAGGTCCCAATGCAGGCTTGGGCGAAACGGCCAGCACAACCAATGCAGTATCTGCGCATCCTGAATTGTTGATGCCGATGAGCTGGTAGGTTCCCGCGGTGGTTACGGCAGCCGGGTTGGCAACGGAGTTTCCTCCAATGGTCCAGTTGCTGGTAAGCCCGGTGGTTACAAACTGGGTGGTAAGATCAAAGCTGCTGCCGCTGCAGATGCCTGCATTTTTATCGGCGCCGAAATTGGGCCTGGGTGTAAAGTTCACCGTGATGGAATCAAGGTAAAAACTGGTATCGGCCGCAATGTTCATTTTAAGCCGGTATTTTATTCCGCTGGCGGTAAAACTTCTCAGGTCATCGGTAAATGAAAAGTTGCGTGACAGAAATGCACCCGTTGATGTTTGTGTGCTTACCGGGGTGTAATTAATATCGGCCGGTAGTTTTCTTTCCATCACCAGGCTGATTGCGGAATCTGTTTTTACCGTCCATTGCCAGGTAACACTGCAATTGGCCACCTGCGGTGCCTGCTGGGTGTACAATTGCCGGATGAGCAGCACAAATGCTTTCTTCATATCCGGAATGCCATAGCCAACGCGGTTGTCGGGATTGGTTGCCCTTGTAGCAGCCAGCTGCATGGTATTGATGATGCCCATGTTGTTTATTTCCGGAAATGCCTGCCATAAGCAGGTGGTAAGCCCGGCCATGTTCGGGCAGGCGAATGATGTTCCGCTGCCAAACACGGGTTGACCGGTGGATGGACTGGCGATTACCGCATTTACTCCCACGGCCGCAACAGAAGGTTTTACCTGGCCATCGCTGCTGGGGCCATAACTGCTGAACCCGCCCACCACGCCGGCAGTGGATACAGCGCCTACTGCCATCACGCTGTCAGCATCCGAAGGAGTGATGATGTAATGCCAGGCGCCATTGCCTTCATTGCCTGCTGCCATTACCACCAGCATACCCTTTTTGGCAGCAAAGTCGGCGCCTCTTGCACTCAGCGTGGTGTTGCCATCCATGTTGGCATAGGTATAATTGAGCGATGCATTATCAAAATTGTAATAACCCAAAGACGTGGAAGTGATTTCCACGCCGAGGCTGTCGGCCCGTTCCATACCGGCCACCCAGTTCTGTTCTTCAATGGGATATTCCGTAGCCGCATCTTCGGTGCGGTATAAATAAAAAGAAGCTTTGGGTGCAGTGCCCACAAACACGCCGGGCATATTGGCCGCAATCGTACTCAGGCAGTTCATGCCATGTGTATGATCTTCATCCACGCTGGCATTGCCGGCTACAAAATCCCAGGTGCCCAGTACCTGGTTGTTGTTGCGTATGCTGTCGAACGTGGGCAGGCTGAGGTAATGATAAAAACCTGCATCCAGCACAGCCATTTGCATACCCTGGCCGCGGAAACCACGGTTGTGTAAAAACTCACCGTTGTGTAAATGCACCTGTCCGTAACTCTGCCCGTAATTGTAATGATCCACCGCTATAATCGAAGAAGTTTGTTCTGTAATGGGAACAAACGCTTCTTCCAGTTTTTTATTTACGCCAATGCCTGCCTGTGCAGTTCTGGCGGCAATGCCGCTGGTGCCGATCACAAAGGGAAAGCTGTTTATTTTGGCCAATGCAGCTGCATCAGTTGTTTGAATGGCAACCTGGTTCAGCCACTTGGATGTATTGAGTATGGTTACAGCGCCGGCAAGCCGGATGCTGTCGATATACCGGGGTGTGATGGGAAGATCGGCGGAGTCGATGGCAATGCCATAGCGTGTTCTTCTTTGTATAGACCTGGCCGTAAGGTATTGCGAAGGGTTGGCAAGCGAATACGGGTTGGTGCCTTTGTCTTTCAGCCGTACAATGTACCGGGTGAACTGGGCATGGCTTTCTGAAATGCCAGCAATCAAACCGATAAAAAGAAGAAGTACAATTTTTTTCATACGCTTATTTTACTCGTGGGTATACGATTAAGATTCTTCCTGAACCCGGCAGGCTGCCTGTTAACTGCCTTTGTTGGCCGCCTGGCCAGCCAGGCATTTTTTATCAGCTGTTATACGCCCATTTCAACCAGGTGGCGCCCCAGGT
>DMRT01000034.1 GCA_003455235.1 Chitinophagaceae bacterium | reverse complement strand
TCTTTCCAGTTGGGGATTCCGTTTCCGTTGGCATCCTGTAATGCAACCGGGTCATCAAACTCCACGTAATCCGGAATGCCGTCATTGTCGTCATCGATATCCGGGCAGGGTGTAATGATCACCTGTATCCGGGCAGTGTCTGAACAGCCAGGCCCGTTGCTGAAGTATGCCCAGTACACATGCGAAGAAGTTACCGGTGTAAACGGGTTATAGATATTTGCCGGTATAAACGGCATGGCTGAATAGAATGTATATCCTGCATACTTCGCCCAGGGAAGGGTAATGCTGAGTGTAGGGCAACCATTTACCAGCAGGGTATCTTTCGGGCTGAAACAGTTTCCTGAAACAGCGTTGATAACCGGGCCTTTGATGATGCAACCCGATGTGGTTACACCGCTTGAGTCGTACAGTACGGCACCGGATCTTTTACCGTTGTAACTCACCCGGGCTTCATTGCGTACAGAACCCAGGCAGGAGAGCACATCACAGGAAGAAGCGGTTACCACATCAAACTGTATGTTGCCGCTTACACCCGGGCCGATATTGCCGCCCGTTGCTGCGTTGGCACCCAATCCTATTCTCAATACCACCCGGTTGTTGGCAAAATCAAATTCGGCCTGGTCGTCGCCGGCCACATCGGTTTTGGCAACGCCGTTTATGCGCAGGCTTCCCGGCACATATGTCGTTCCCAGCGGAATATTATCGTAGATGATGGTATTAGTACTGGAGTCGTTACCTACGTTGTTATAGTTAACCTGGTAGCGGAGGTTATCGCCGGGCACCAGCAATCCCCCGTTAATATCAGTAGCAGTTTTATCAAAGGCAAAGGTTGGGTTGTATTGTGTAATGGATGTGGTAAGCACATGAATGGAATAGTTCTCACTGGGAGAAGAGAAACGCACGGTGGCAGCAGTCTGGTTATTGCTCAGCTGTGCGTTCAGTGTATTGGGCAGATCAAAGATCGATGCATCATATCCCAGCGTGTTCTGGAACGACGGGTTACGGGTGGTAACCACCGTTCCCTGGTAAGATATTTTACTGTTCCAGGCATCCTGTGTTCCGTTCAGCGGTACCAGGGTGGTGGCCATGTTATAAAACGAAGCGGCGCCATTCTGTTTAAAGGCAAATGAGTCTGATGATCCGCGGTCACCATCGTATACCACAGCACCCAGCTCGCAGCTTACCGGCCCCGAAGGAGGTGTTAAGAATCCGCTGATGCCCACATCCACCGGGGGATCGCCCTGGTTGATGATGGTACATCCATCGAATACCGTAAGGTTCCGCGGCAGCAGAGATGGATTGGAATAAGCGATCACGATGGTCCAGCCACCGCAGGCATTGTTGATGCCGATCGGGCCGATCACATCGGCCACCGTATAAGTACCGTTCGGGCTGGTTGCATTTACGATCGAAGTGATGTCTTTAAAACAGAGATAACCGGTATGCGGTAACCCCGGTGAAAAAGCTGCACTTACTTTATCGGTTTGTGTGGATGTAAGTGTTTGGTAAGTGGCAGCGCCTGGAATTTTCAACTTCACAGTATTATAACCGGGAGTTTGCCAGGTACTGTCGGTTCCGCTGGTTCCCTGGTCGGCACCCCAATACAATCCGGCAAACAATACATGCGAACAGGAAGGAAGGTTAAGGTCAGCGGTGCTGGAATTTTGTGTTCCGCCATTATCAAGTCCAAGCACCTGCATATCAAAAGACATATCGGCTGAAGTGGCCGAACGAAGGTGTACTTCCACGGCAATGGTATTAACACCGGTTACAAAAAAGGAAGGGCTTAGGTTGGTGGATACCGCTTCAGCAGCACCGGGTGCAATGGCTGCGGATGCCAGTGTTGCATACGTTACCGCACCCGCGGGCATATTATTCCGGTATCGTTCGGTACCATTGATGTATACGACAATACCATCGTTCCGCATCATGTTGAGCTGGATGGCATAAAAAGTGGTTGATAATTCAGCAGCGGTAAACGAAACTGTTTTCCTGAAATAGTAGGCAGTATATTTTGAACCGGCTGCCAGTGGTGTACAGATAGGAACCTGGCCGCTTGGCAAACAGGTGGCTTGTCCGGAACTGTATCCGTATTTACCGGCACCGCCCACCGGTGAAGCACCCACGTTCCAGGTGGCGGGCATGGTATAACCGGGTTGCTTCCAGTCTACCCCCACCGGGCTATTGGCCGGGGCCGCATTGGTGGCATGATAATTCCAAACGGTGCCGAATGCAATCTTGGTGGTGGGAGCCGGGTTGTCTACGTCGATATTGATACCGGCAGAGGAGTTGTCTTTGCTGGTTCCGGTTGGCGGCGGTTCGCCCGTACCGGGGTTTCCGGATCCAATACCGGCTGATGAGATGATACTGTTGGAAACATACACAATATTACCCCGCACAGAAGAATTATAATACCGCGGCGTAAAGGGGCGTATCACCTGCGCCTGCGCCGATGCTATACACATCAGCACACAAAGGGTACAGTATAATTTCTTTTTCATAAGATGGATCATTGGTTTCACCGGAAGACAGCTGTCTTTCCGCTTTGGATTATTGGTTTTTGATCCGGCTGTTACCGGACAATTATTTTATTGCTTACCCTGTTCCCGGAGTTATCCGACACCAGTACTACATATACGCCGGGATTCAGTGAAAGGTTTTTAACGCCGCCTCCGTTGCTCACAGAAAAGTGCTGATCCATGATTTCTTTTCCGAGCATATCCACCACTTTCAGGCTGATGCGGTCATCTTTTTCGGTATGAATGACCACACTTACCTGGCCGTTTCCATTATTAATGATTCCGGTACTCAGGGCTTTGCTGCTTTGGTAAACGATTCGTTTGGTTTCATGATAGCGTACATTGCCATCAAGGTCTGTTTGTGAAAGCCGGTAATAACTAACGCCGTTCAGCGGGGTATAATCCACCAGGCGGTAATTATTCGGATTGTCGGATGTTCCTGCCCCGTTCACCCTTCCAAAGTAATTAAACCGGGAACCATCGGCCGACCGTTCAACGGTAAAATATTTATTGTTGAATTCCCGGGAAGTACTCCAGTCAAGCAGCACCTTGTCCTTGTTCAGCATTGCATTGAATGATGAAAAAGAAACCGGCAGGGTTCCGGATACGGTAACAACAAACGTGTCTTCGATGCAATTGCTGCTGCTGAAGTCACGCACGTAGTAGGTAAAGGTTCCATTCGTGTTATTGGGAATGGTTACAGCCTGGGTGGTGGCACCTGCGTTGTTGGGCCAGTAATAAGAACCTCGCCATGAAGCCGTGAGTGTAAGCGGATCATTGGTTACTACATTATACGTTTGCTTCTTTTTTACGTCCTTAAAGATCGTGAACTGGTCACGTACCAATGGTGTGGGTGCGGTGGCATACGACACAAAGTCAACATCCAGGCGGTTACTATCCACTTCAAAATACAGGCAGCCGCCGTTGGTGGCGTTTGAATAATACATGCAGTTCTGCGGGTAACCTGCCGTGGTTCCGCCTACCTGCCCGGCTGAGCCGGATACGATATAAATACTTCCATGGTTGTACAGCCCGGAATTATATGAATAGGCGCAGGAGCTGGCCGATCCATCGTATTTCGCATTTTGAGTATTACCGGTTGCTGTATGCGAAGCCGCACTGAAGTTAGCGTCCAGCAGGGGGCTTGCATAGGTATTGTAAAATCCTTTTAGCAGGTAACTTCTTTCATAACCATGTGAGTGACCGCAGAGGATCAGGTCTACCCCGTTGCGTTCCAGGATGCGTATCATTTTTTCCCGGATGGCCACCAGGTCCATTTCCGTATCGGAAGTATGACTTGTTTTGGTGTAAGGAGGATGATGGAAATAGGCCACGGTCCAGCGTTTGGTATTGGCAGCCAGGTCGGCCTTCAGCCAGGTTGTTTGTGTACCCAGTGTATCACCCAGCAGACCGGCATCATTGCCATATGAATCAAGCGAAATAAAATGAACGTCGCCGATATCGAATGAGTAATAGTTCTTTACATACGAAGGAACACCACCCAATTCTCCATTGGAGGGAACGGTGAAGTTCAGGTGATAGGGCATACTGTTGGCCGGGGTAGATCCGGTTTTGGTATTGTTGGCGGCACTGTTGCCATAGTCATGGTTTCCCGGTGCCGGATACAATTTATAATAGCGCAGTAAGTCATTCGCATATATATCGAAGAAGTTTGTCTGGAACTCAGCATCAGTACCGGAGTTGTATGCATTATCACCCAGCAGGATCATGGCATCAATATCATTGGCGCCAATGTAATTCATGAAGGTATTTTTCACGTTCACCTGGTTGGTGGAGTTGTTTCCGCAATCACCAATTGCCAGGAAGCGGAGTTTGCGGGTGGTATTGGATGGCGGCAGCGTTAAGAAGTAATTGGTACCGGTTTGCTGAAGTACGGTGGTGGTGGTGCCGATGGTATACCAGTACTTGGTGTCGGCCGAAAGTCCCCCGATGCGTACAATGTGTTCTGTAACCGGTACAGCTACATCCTGTGTGTATGAATTTGAATAGGTACCCGGCGAGGCAATATAAGAAGTGCCCCAGGTAACTTTTGAATTGCTGGCCACATTGGTTCGCCAGCGGATGGTGATGGAATCCTGTTTACCCGATTGCAGGTAAGGTCCCCGGGTAAGGGTTTGCGCCTGCAACTGCCCTGTAATGCTGATTACAGTAAACAGTACTGCCAGGACCAAGTAAATCTTACTAGTAGAATTTTTCATGATTGGATTTTATTAAAACGGGTATTTCACTGCGTTTCTGCAAAACAAAGTACAGAACCTTTCCTATGTTTTTTGTAGAAAAATGTTGAGTCTGCAAACTAATTTTTTCGAAAAATGCAACTCGCATAACGATCATTGATTATGTCACGTATATCTACTATTCCCGGATCGTAGATCGTGCAATCCGCCGTACGTAAAGAGTGCACCCGTATTAGTAGATCTTCTTTTGCGGTATCGTATCGGTAAGCGTATGTAAGAAAGCGATGAGGTGCCGCTTTTCTGTCTGGGAGAGGTTTAGTTTTTCAAAAGGAAGTGTTTGGTTGGCGGGTGCGATGTTCAATCCCCTGCCGCCTCCGTTGTTATAGAAGTCTATCACTTCATCGAGTGTTTTAAATACCCCGTTGTGCATGTATGGTCCTGTGAGGGCTATGTTCCGTAAGGTAGTTGTTTTAAAGGAATACTTATGCAGGGGCAGGCCGGTGATGAGGAAGCGGCCTTCGTCATTATCGAGCCGGGGATGATTGCGGGTATTTTTATCCGGCACACCGATCACTTCCGTTTCATTGTAATAATACCTGGGTGGTTTAGCCCCGCTGAACAAGGGCATAAAGTGGCAGGTTCCGCATTTTGCCTTTCCCATAAACAGGTTGAACCCGTTGATCTCCTGCGCATCAAGCGAAGGTATTCCCCGCATGTGCCGGTCGAATTTTGAATCAAGAGCAATGAGGGTACGCTCATAACAGGCGATGGCATTGCAGATATTCTGTGCGGCGGCAGCAGGGTTGGCACCGGGGTAGGCCTGTGCATAAAGGGTATCATATTTTGGCTGCCGCAGTATTTTTTCAGCAGCTTCCTGCGCCGATCCGTGCATTTCCTTTGCGTTGTTCAGTACCTGCATCACCTGGTCTTCCAGCGAAAAACTGCGGTTATCCAGGAAAAGGTTTCGCTGCAATGCCACGTTGATAAGCGTGGGTGCATTGCGGGGCAACGCGGTGTGACCATCAACTGCAATACTCGTAGAAAGCCCGTCGGTAAAGGCTTTTGAAGGATTGTGACAGGTGGCGCAGCTGCGGTTGTTATCACGGGATAAGCGGTTGTCGAAAAAAAGAAGTTTCCCCATTTCAATCCTGGCCGGTGAAGTGGTATTATCGTCGAGGTATTTATTGGCATTAAAAATGCCTGCTGCAAAAAGGTTGTTGTTCTTCCGGATGGTGCTGTAAAACATGGGCGACCTGTTTTCTGCATATCCCTTTTTCGTTTTATAGGCCCCGATAATTTTTGCAAGGGGGTTCAGGTACTGCAGGATAAATTCCATCCGGTTAAAGGAATTGAATTCCCTGTTCTGCCGGAGATAGTTAACTGCCTTCGGCAGCATGCCATACAGCTGTTGTTCAGCAGGGGCATCTGCCTGTTTGATATCCTGCCTGTACAACAGCAATATTTTTTGCAGTCCTTCCAGGGCGGCGGTGCATTCGGGCAAACTGTTTCCGGCTGATGGTGAATCAAAACCGGTAATGCCCAGGGCCGTAATCCGGAAAAGTTCTTCGGTTACCGCATCAAAAATAAATTCATCGTTGAATGCATTGGACTCGGTTGTTTCCAGCATTGTCCGGGTATCCTGTAATAAATTTCCGAGGGCATTTTGCAGTTTCTTTTTTTCACCGGGCGGGTACTGCGGAAAGAGTATGCTTTCGATGAGCTGCATGCCGGCCGGTTCCTGCCGGCCAATATCGGGCTCATCTTCTTCAAAGAACGGGATGGCCGGCCCGTTCAGTTTCACGGCAAAAAAGCTGAAATAATATTCCACGATTGTTTCTGCCTGCTTATATGCCCGCCGTGTTTTGAGGAACTGCTCCTGCATTTTTTTTGTGTTGCCGGATGCCGCCAGTTTCTGTAACAGGATGATTTCCTTTTCAAGTTCTTTTCCCTGGCGGATGTAAAACTGTTTTACCTGGGCGGCAGGTGAAGAAGGCTTTTCCGTAAGAAAAGAAAGTGTTGCCGTTAAGGCGGCAAGAATGATTACAATAGCGGCCTTCCTGCGCATGTGAAGCATTTACGCTAAGTTACAAAACAACCCGGCCACCGCTGAAACAAAGATGGTATAAAAAATGCCGCCCCTGAACAGGGGCGGCAACAACCATATAAATATGAAAACGCTATCTTGCCAGTATCAGTTTTTGTGATACCAATTCGTCGTTGATCAGCAGCTGCACCACGTATACACCGGCGCTGAATTTATCGAGACCTTTCAGCTGCAGGGTATTGTTTCCACGCAGCACCTTTTGCTTCTGGAGCTGCAGCACTGTTTTACCGTGGTCGTCCACCATCCGTATGGTGATCTCGCCATCCTTTTCGGAAGCAAACGTAAGCATTACATAATCTCTGGCCGGGTTCGGCATCATGGCCAGCAGTGTTTTTGTCTGCCGCACACGGATCAGTAATATATTACTGTACTGGATCTCACCATTCTTGGCAATTACCTTGATGCGGTAATAGATCACTTCTTTATTCAGGGCAGAAACATCATCATGGAAGGTGAATCCCTGCTGTTCGTTCAGTTTTACCACATCGGTAACGGTGCCCACTTTACTGTACCCAATGTTATCGGTACTGCGTTCCACTTCAAAGCGGTCTACTTCCTTGGAAGCAATCACCACCCAGTTCAGCCGCACCACGCCGGACTGCAGTACACCGCTGAGCTGCAGGAACTGAACTGGAAGGACAGAACCTACAAATCGCCAGTCGCGGTTGATCTGAGCCGGCACTTTTTTCTGCACAGTACATCTTGAGCCCGGAGTGGCATCACCGGTAAGGCTTCCGCCATTACCCATCATGTAAGAGGTTCCTTTGATATTGGTAACCGAGTTGAGTGAATCGAATCGGTTGTCCAAACCATCACCATCGGTATCCAGTCCTGTGAGTGTTACCAGGTCATCGGCAATACCGTTCAGGTTAAAGTCATTTCCTTCAATCACGTCGGGCTGCCCGTCACCATCGGTGTCAAGATCCCTGTAGTCGGGAGTTCCATCCGCATCGTGATCGTATACGAAGATGCCTGAACCGCCAAATCCAACCACGTTGTCGTACGTATTCACCAGTCCGTCGCCATCGGTATCCGTGATGCCCGGTAACAGGTAACCGGCTGTTGACATGCCTTCGATATTATCTGGTATACCGTCGTTATCCGAATCGATATCGAGGTAATTCGGGTTTCCGTTTCCATCTGTATTGGGCAGGTTCAGTGCCACCAGTGATGATACAGAAGTTGACCATCCGTTGGCTGCAATCACGCCATCGACGATACCATTGAGGTTGGCGTCCGGCAGCCCGGCTTCAATTACATCCACGATGCCATCGCCATCACTGTCCATATCGTATGCATTCGGCCGCAGGTCACGATCGAGGTTTTTATTCGGCCATGAATCGGCACGTCCATCGGCATTTCCATCCGGGCCTGTTTGCATAAGTGCGGTTGCATTGATGTAACCGTCGTGCAGTCCGTCACCATTCGCATCTACAAAGGCATCGATGAGGCCGTTGTTGTTGGCATCGGGGCCACCGGCTTCCACTACATCGGGAATACCGTCGTTATCGCTATCCAGGTCAATGTAATTGGGCACGCCATCGCCATCAAGGTCGGGCCTCCTCAATCCAAGACCGGAGTTATATGCATTCAGGTTATTACCATCCACCTGGTCGGTAAGCCCGTCGCCGTCGGAATCGGCGAAGTTGTCAATCTTACCATTGCCATCGGTATCCACACCATAGGCTTCCACCACATCGGGGACACCATCGTTATCGCTATCCAGGTCAATCATATTGATGATGCCAT
>DMRT01000042.1 GCA_003455235.1 Chitinophagaceae bacterium | reverse complement strand
GGGAAGAAGAATTTTTTGAAGCCGTTGAATTCCTGCGTGAGTTCAATATTGTAAACGGGGAATATTTCATTAATGAAAAAATCAGCCAGGGAAAACGGGTACTGGCCGAGGGGGCACAGGGAAGTATGCTGGACGTTGATTTTGGAACCTTTCCCTTTGTAACAAGCAGCAATACCATATCGGCCGGTGTCTGTACCGGTTTGGGAATCGCTCCTCAAAAGATCCGGGAAGTGTTTGGCGTTTCAAAAGCCTACTGCACCCGGGTCGGAAGCGGGCCTTTTCCCACTGAACTGCACGATGAAACAGGCGAGTTGATCCGCAAAACCGGAAATGAATTCGGCAGTACCACCGGCCGTCCCCGCCGCTGCGGATGGATCGACCTGGTGGCGCTTCAGTTTGCCTGCATGGTGAACGGGGTAACCCAGATCATTATGACCAAGGCCGATATCCTGGATAACCTCAGCGAATTGAAAGTATGTAACGGGTATAAAGTGAACGGTGAAGAAAGGAATTTTGTACCCTTTCAAATGAACAAGGTAGATATTGAACCTGTTTACAAAACCTTTAAAGGGTGGATGAAAGACATTTCTACCAGTGCTTCATTTGATGAACTTCCCGGGGAAATGAAAACATATATTGAATACCTTAACAGCTACCTGGGCGTACCGGTAAAATACATCAGCAATGGGCCGGGCCGCGACCAGCTAATACTGGCCTGAAAAAAATGAAAAAAAAGTTCACAATATTTTTGGCTATTTAAAAAACCCGTTGAAATTTTACAGTAATAACCCTCTTTTGAATTATGGTTCTGATATCTGATAACGCAAAAATGAAAACGGCCAACTCAACTGCCGGTACCGTGATTACGGCAGCCAAAAAAACCGCCAAACCCAAAAAGAAGGACGACGATGATGACGACGACGTGGACGACGAAGACATGGATACAAAGTCTGCTCCTAAAAAGAAATCCGCTTCCAAAAGCAAGGACGATGACGACGACGATGACGATGATGTGGAAGTAGATGACGACTGGGATAAGCCGGAAGAAGACGATAACTGGGATCCTGATTTTGAGGAATTTGATGTGCCCAAATCAAAAGGCAAAAAAGCAGGAGGTAAGAAAGCTGCAAGGGGCGGAGATGATGACGATGATTTTAAGATGGACGACGATTTTAAAGACCTTGGCTTTGATGACCTGGGCGGTGGTGGTGATTTTGACGACGATGATGATTTTTAGTTTCCGGTTCCAGAACAGGGAAAAACCCGCTTGTGAAAAAAACTACTTCTTTTCCTGTTACAGAATTCAACGCCTTTAAAATACAAATGCTGAATTGGGTAAACCGGTTCAGCATTTTTGCTTTCCTGGATAACCAGCAGTATGCTTTTTCAACCCCGGCTTTTGAATGCATGCTGGCGGCAGGCTGCAAACAAAATGTTTCCGCCACTGCAGGAAATGCCTTCAGCCGGCTTGAAAAATTTTGCGACGAAAACAAAGGAGAGTGGCTTTTTGGTCATTTTGGGTACGACCTGAAAAATGAAACCGAACGGCTTTCCTCTGATCATCTGAACCGAACGGGTTTCAACGACCTGCATTTTTTTATACCACAATGGGTGATCAGGCTGGATAAAAATGAAGTAAGCATATCAGGCGACGGTGATGCACAAGCAGTATTTGAGGAAATAAGATCCTGCCCGTCATTCATACATGATGATGCCCGCGGAGGTATTCATATCCGGCACCGGTTACCGGCCCCGGAATACCTGGCAACTATTGAACTGCTGAGGCAGCATATTTTACGCGGCGATTGCTATGAGATTAATTTCTGCCAGGAGTTCTTTTCTGAAAATACAACCATTGCACCGCTGCAGGTGTTCAGCCGCCTGTGCAAACTTTCTCCCAACCCGTTTTCGGTATTGTACAGGGTAAACAGTAGTTATTGTCTTTGCGCAAGCCCCGAACGGTATTTAAAAAAGCAAGGAAACAGAATAAGCTCACAACCCATCAAAGGAACTTCCAAAAGGCAACACAGCGATCCGGGGCTGGATGAATCTGCAAAGAATTACCTGTTACAAAGCAGCAAGGAAAAAAGTGAGAATGTAATGGTAGTCGACCTTGTGCGTAATGACCTCAGTAAAATCTGTGTACCCGGTTCCGTAAAAGTTGATGAGCTGTTTGGTCTGTACAGTTTCCCGCAGGTGCACCAGATGATCAGCACGGTGAGCGGGGAAATGCTGCCCGGTATGAGCTGGATCGATGCTGTACGGGCTACTTTCCCGATGGGGTCTATGACAGGCGCTCCTAAGAAAAGGGTAATGGAGCTTATAGAGCAATATGAGAAAAGCAAGCGGGGCTTATTTTCAGGGGCCATCGGGTATGTTGAACCCGGCGGTAATTTTGATTTCAATGTGGTGATCCGCAGTATATTTTATAATGATTCAGAAAAATACCTTTCTTTTCAAACAGGTGGCGGCATTACGTACTACAGCAATCCGCAAAGCGAATACGAGGAAAGTCTGCTGAAGGCAGGGGCGATGCTGAAGGTATTGGAATAAGGATCAGCTTCTTTTTTTCTTTGAATTTTTTGCAGGGTAGGTTACCTGGTTGGATGGAGGGGCAGGGTTATCTCCAAGCAGTAACTGTACACACTCGTTCAGGATGGCATATTTGTTTGCGAGAAAAAGCTGCATTTTATCGGCCGGCAGCCGGAGATCGTAATTGCCGTTAAGTGCCATCATATTGTCGAAGTCGGGGTTGTAACGGTTGAACTGTACGATGTCCATTGACAGGTTTTTAGTAATAACCAGCGAATTAAATTTTCCCGATATGCTTTGGGTGCTGGCAGCAGCCATTTCTTCTTCAGTGAGATCCGGCTTCTTATCGTAGGGGTTTGCACCAATGCCATTCTTCCCGGCGAGGTTAGGGGTGGTGGTAATACCGCCGGTTCCCTCCATCACATAATGCGTGGCAATGAATTTTTTTACGTGATTCCTGCTTTCTGCCGGCAGGTAGTATTGCAGCGACCAAAAATTACGGCTGCCGCTTTTTTTGATGGCCGAATAGACACGCCCGGGACCGCCATTATAAGCTGCAATCACCAGTAGCCAGTCATGCATCTGGCTGTATAAGGTCAGCAGGTACCTGGCCGCAGCGTGGGTACTTTTATAATAGTCTCTCCGTTCATCATAATATCCGTTCACCACCAGGCCATAATCTCTTGCCGTGTAAGGCATAAATTGCCAGGGGCCACCTGCTCCTTTCCAGCTGGTGGCGCCGGTACTCAGATTGCTTTCAATAACCGCCAGGTACTTCAATTCCCGCGGCAATCCATACTGCGAAAGAATATTATCGATCAGGTTAAAATAGGGTTGCCCCCATCCCTTCATTTTCAAAAGATGATCACTGTGCAGCTTCAGGTAATCCTGCATATAACCTTCTGCATTGGGATTTACCTGTGCTGAATAGGGTAAAGCAGGATTGTAATTGTATTGGGCAAACAGGTTTTTGAAGCCATACTTTGTTACCTGGCTGAAATACTGGATTTTTTCTTTTTGCGGGGGTGCTTTTGTTTTCAGTACTTCTGCAATAATCGAATCCTCTGCCGGATCATCGGTAATACTGGTATCTGCACCCGTTTGTTGCTGGGGCAGGAGATTATCCAGAGACTCCCCGTTTACCGGCAGGCAGGAAGTAAAAACGAACAGTATAAACAGGATCCCTTTCATATGGTTACCGGCTGATCTGTTTTATGCTTTTTCAGCAAAAGCTCAGAAATCTCCAGCAAAGTTAATTCATCTGTCTTTTTGGTCATCACCTGGATACCAAAGGGCATGCCGTTGCTGTGTTTAAAAAGGGGTAGTGAAATACCAGGTATGCCGGTAAGGTTGGCGAAAACAGTAAAAATATCTGCCAGGTACATGGTTACCGGGTCATCGCTTTTGTCACCGAAACCAAAGGCTGTGGCAGGGCTGGTAGGCATGATAAGTGCATCAAATTCAGCAAAAACCGCTGCTGTTTTATTCACCAAAAGCCGCCTTACCTGTTGTGCCTTACTGAAGTAAGCGTCGTAATAACCACTGCTCAGAACAAATGTGCCCAGCATGATGCGGCGCTGCACTTCCCTGCCAAAACCTTCGCTGCGGGTTTGCTTGTAAAAGTCTGTTAAATCCGAAATGGATTCTTTTGTTTGATGACCATAGCGGATACCATCGTACCTGCTGAGGTTACTGCTGGCTTCAGCAGTGGTAAGAACGTAATAAGCTGGTACTACATAGTCAAGCAGATCAAAATTCATTTCAGTTACCTGATGTCCTTCTTTCCGGAGTTCATCTATCAGCAATAAAATGGCATTACTAATTTCGGCATCCAGGGAAGGGTGCTGAACGGCCTCCCTGAAATACGCTATGTTATACTTTTTAGAAGAATCAGTGATTTCGTAAGACCTGCTGCTTTCCTGGATGGCCGTGCTGTCGTAGTCATCAGCGCCACTCATAACAGACAGCAGTAAAGCAATATCCGGAATGCTGTTTCCAAAAATTCCAATCTGGTCAAATGAGGAAGCATAGGCAAGAAGTCCATGCCTGGATATTCTTCCGTATGAAGGTTTTAACCCGATGATTCCGCAGAAGTCGGCAGGCTGTCTTACCGACCCACCCGTATCACTTCCAAGGCTTGCCATGCACAAACCTGCCTGCACAGCCACAGCACTCCCCCCGGAAGAGCCACCGGGTACTTTTGAGGTATCAAGGGCATTCAGCACTTTTCCGTAAGCAGAATTCTCGTTCGAACTTCCCATGGCAAATTCATCACAATTGCAGGAACCGATGATAATGGCATCTTCATCCACCAGCCGCTGTACAGCCGTGGAGTTGTACAGGCTTTTAAAGCCATGGAGTATTTTTGAGGCAGCTGTTACGGGGTGATCTTTATAGCAGATAACGTCTTTAATGGCAATCACCACTCCGTGAAGTTTTTTAGGGGGTGCCCCAGCTTTGCGGTTTTCATCAAGCATCCGGGCCCGCTGCAGTGCTTCATCGGCATATACGTAGGTAAATGCATTCAGGTGTTTATTCGCTTCAATTTTGTGCAGGTAATGAATTACAGTATCCTGGCAACTGGTAGTAAAGTCTTCCAGGGCGGCCTGGTATTGCTGTATATTGGTAAACATGTTGTAAAGCTGCCGTATAATTATAAAAAACCGGCTGAAGCGTACCTTGTTCAACCAGGTTCACTTCAGCCGTAATACTGTGATCTGTTTCTCTTACTTGTTATCTTTTTCTTTCATGCCTTCTTCAATTTCGCTCTTCACATTGTTTTTGGCATCATTGAATTCACGCATGCCGCGGCCGATCCCTCTCATCAGTTCGGGTATTTTTTTACCGCCGAACATTAACAGGACCACGATAATGATCAGGATCCACTCGCTGCCTCCCGGCATAGACAACAGAAATATGCTGTTCAAAATTGATAATGTCATAGTCTGAATTTAGACAGCAAAGATAAATCAAATAATCAGTTGCTTTGCAATTAAATGCAACAAAGTTAACCGATGATTAACGGTCAGCAACAGGAAAAAAATCAGCGAATGTAGGTTCTGCCGCAACGTGCTTTTCCGTTGGCAGCCTGTTCAGGGGAAATACCCCTCATGCAGGAAAACAAAAATGTAATGGTGATAATTGCAACGAGTGCAAGAACAATCCTTCTCATGGTTTACGGTTTAAAAATTAAAGTTTAAGTTTCAGATTAACCTTGGGTAAAAGTCTATTCGAAGGATTGAATTTTGCGTAAACATAACAACTAAAATGCCAACTTCATAACTTTTTTAAAAGAAAAAGCGAAAATCATTGATTTTCGCTCTGTAGAAATATGGTATTTTTGATTAATTTTTAGAAACGGCCATTCTTTTCTCCTTGATACGGGCGCTTTTACCACTTCTTTCACGAAGGAAGAACAGTTTGGATCTTTTTACTTTACCCACTTTGTTTAGTACCACACTTTCAATATTGGGAGAAAATACGGGGAACAAACGTTCAACACCTACACCGTCACTCATTTTTCGTACTGTAAATGAGGCAGTTGCACCAGTTCCCTGGCGTTTGATCACGTCGCCTTTGAAGCTCTGGATGCGCTCTTTATTACCCTCAATGATTTTATAGTTTACGGTTACATTGTCACCGGCTTTGAAGTTCGGAAGCGAAGATTTGGCTTTTGTGCCCAATTGCTCATGAACAAAAGATACTGCGTTCATAAAATTTTAATTTTAACGGACGGCAAAGGTAGGGGAAACTTGTGAGTTATCGGGCATGAAATTGCAGTTTTTTCATACTCCCGGGAAATTATTTTCAAAACCCGGCTAAAACCAATAAAAAAGCCGGTGATACTGGGATCGCCGGCTTCAGTATAGTCATTTTCAATGCTTACCTGGCCACATTCACGGACCTTTTTTCCCGTATTACAGTCACTTTTATCTGTCCGGGGAAGGTCATTTCGGTCTGGATCTTCTGGGCGATCTCAAAGCTAAGCTTGTCGCTGTCGCCATCGGTTACTTTATCTGCCTCTACAATCACCCTGAGTTCCCTTCCAGCCTGGATGGCATACGCTTTTTCAACTCCTGTATAAGCCATTGCCAGGTTCTCCAGGTCTTTAATACGCTGAATGTACTGCTGCATGATCTCTCGCCTTGCGCCGGGCCGGGCTCCGCTGATGGCGTCGCAGGCCTGGATGATGGGGGAGATCACATACTGCATTTCAATCTCATCG
>DMRT01000287.1 GCA_003455235.1 Chitinophagaceae bacterium | reverse complement strand
GCCCATTTGGCGTATAATCGCCGCTTTTTTCTCCTTGGAAGTTAACTGTATGACGGTGCGCACCCGCATAGCCCCTTCGCCCACGGGCGACCCCCACGTAGGCACGGCCTATATCGCTTTATTCAATTTATGTTTTGCCCGCCAGCACGGCGGCCAATTTCTGCTGCGCATTGAGGATACCGATCAAGTGCGCTCAACGCCGCAATCATGTCACTTTTGTCGATATAAACATTATCTTCTTCCTTCACGTCCAGTTTCCGGATCGGCCGGAATGTCCCCTTTACCTCGCCAATCGCGGCATCCATCATCTTGATGTCGTTCACCATCACTCCCACATTAAATGAAGAAGACGGGTTGGCATACAACCGCCGGATATTATTATATGATGTAATTACGATCTTACTGGTATTAAAGAAAGCACTCGAACTTTTTTCTTCCAGCACCGCTATCACCCGGTAAGGAATATGATCGACGCTCACCACTTTGTCCACGGCCTTTTCTGAATTACCCGGGTACAGTTTCTGTGCCACCCCGCTGCCCAGCAGGCAAACGCTTTGCCCTGATTCCACTTCGGTGGGTGTGATGTTTCTCCCAAATGCAATTTTATACCCGTTCAGCTCCAGGTAGTTTTCATCGCCGCCCAGCACCGAAACATCGGGATTTGTTTTTTTACGGTCGTTGTTCACCACAATGCCTCTTGGCCCGTTCAATGCCAGTCCCACTTTTGCCGGGAAGTTATACCGCTCCTTAAAGGTTCTTGCTTCATCATAGGTAATCACTTTACCCATGTTCGACCTTTTTTCTTTTAAAGCCGATTTGCTGAGCTTGGCATTTGAACGCTGCCGGCCGCCACCGATACGTACGTTTCTTTCTTTATACCGGATGCTGAATGAATTGGCGCCCATGGTGGAAAAACTGGTGGTGAGGCTGGCGCTGGCTGCCTGTATGGAAGTGATAATGCCAATAAGTGCCATGATACCAAATGCAATGATGGCTACGGTAATACCGGTTCGTAATTTATTTCCTGAAATATTACGCCAGGAAAGTGCAAAAGTGTCCTTTAACGTCATGTGCCTGTATTCTGCCTAAAGTTAGCAACTGGCAGGCATTAAGCCACAAAACTTTTATAAACGGCGGGGTTTGTTTAAAAATAAAGCCAATCGGTAATAAAACTCGGGAACAAACCGATGACGATGATCAAAACGGCAGTAAGTACAAGCAGGGCTTTGAACGATGGGGTAACAGCATTGTCCGGGGTATGCTCCCCGGCTGCGCTGTCTTTAAAATACATGGCTTGTATCACCCGGAAATAATAGTACGCACTGATGGCCGCACATAGTACCGCCAGTATCACCAGCCAGGTGTGCTGGCCTTTCTGTACCGCTGCCATCAGCATATAAAATTTACTCTGGAACCCGGCTGTGAGTGGAATGCCGGTAAGTGACAACAGAAATATGGTAGCGGTAAGTGCCAGTACCGGTTGCTGTTTCCCCAGGCCATTGAATCCATCGATGGTATAGTCATTCATTTTAATCAGGATGGCGAATATGCCGATGCTGGCCAGGCTGTACGCCGCAGCATACAAAACAAGACCTTCCTTGGCAAATCCGTTCAGGGCAAATAAGGAAAACAGCATGAACCCCGCCTGGGCAATGCTTGAATATGCCAGCATCCGCTTTACGCTTTGCTGGAAAACGGCGGTAAGATTACCGATGAGCAGGGTGGCAGCAATCAAGATCACAATCAGTGTCTGCCACTGCGCATGCATGCTTCCGAATGCATTTTCAAACAGGCGAACAAAAGCGAAGAAGGCCGCCGCTTTCACAACGGTAGCCATGAACGAAGTGAACACAGTAGGCGCCCCGTCGTATACATCGGGCGTCCAGAAATGGAAAGGCGCAGCAGATACTTTAAATGCCATGGAAATAAGCAACAGCACAAGGCCTGCGGCAATCATGGGCGGCATGGGTGCGTTACCGGAAATGATATTGCTGATGTAGAAGGACCCGGTGGCACTTCCGCCATACAACAGGGCAATACCCAGCAGCATGATGCCGGTGGAAAAAGATCCCATCAGGAAATATTTCAGCCCGGCTTCGTTACTCTTCAGGTTGCGCTTGTCGCTGCCGGTAAGAATATACAGCGGAATGGAAACAATCTCGATACCGATGAACAGCATCAGCAGCGTGTTGAATGTGGAGATAATGGCAATGCCGCTGAGCACAAAAAACAGTAAGGCAAAATATTCCGGAACGTGTTCACCCACTTTTTCAATATCACTTCCGTTGAGCAGGAAGTAAAGCAGGGTGCAACCCAGCGCAATATTGATGAAGGTGAGGTTAAAACTGTTGAACCGCAGCATATCCTTCACATCAATGGAAAAGAAGGGCGCCCCGCTGTTCATCTCCATACAGTTAACGATCAGCGCCAGCACCACCCCGGCCACCGCCAGGTATTTGGCCATTGCTTTGTTGCTGCTGAAAGCGCCGCTCAGCATCATCAGTACTCCCCAGGCTGCTGTTAAAATAATTGCGTTCATATCCGGTCC
The DNA here is from genome assembly GCA_003455235.1 of Chitinophagaceae bacterium. Lineage (GTDB taxonomy): Bacteria > Bacteroidota > Bacteroidia > Chitinophagales > Chitinophagaceae > Ferruginibacter. Next base: position 8,043 of record DMRT01000287.1, on the reverse strand, counting down.
CCGGAGGGGGATTATCTTTTTTGTTATTTAAATCTTGTTGTTATCAGCGTTACCGTATCCCTGGTGAGGTCAAGGAGCGGCTGTGGAAAAACACCAAACAGGAAAATGAAAACCACCAGGACAGTCAGCACCAGTTTCTGGTTCAGCGTTATTTCCTGTACAGCATTGGTAATGCTGTTTGTTTCACCATAAAAAACCTTCTGCACCATGTTCAGGGTATATACCGCTGCCAGGATGATGCTGATCAATGCCACGGCGGTATAAATGATGTTGAAATGGAACAGCCCGCTGAACATCATGAACTCTCCCACAAAGGCATTGGTGAGCGGCAGGGCGATATTGGCCAGGGCAATCACCACCAGGAAAATGGTAAGCGCGGGCGCTTTATGAGCAATGCCGCCCAGTTCGGATATTTTCCGGGTGCCGGTTTGTTTTTCCACCAGGTCAACCACAATCCACATACCAATGATGTTGATGCCATGACTGAACATCTGGATCATCACCCCCTGCAGGCCGATGGAACTTTTGGCAAAGATGGCCGCACACATCAGCCCGATGTGGGCGATGGAAGAATAAGCCACAAATCGTTTCAGGTCATCTTGTTTAATTGCGATGAGACTTGCATAGATCATACCTACCACCGAAAGCCCGATGACGATGTTGTCGAAGCGGGTGGCCGCGGCAGGAAATACCGGCACCAGCCACCGGATCACAGCAAAGATCCCCATCTTCACCATGATGCCGCTCAGCACCATCGTGGTGGAAGTGGGTGCCTGCTCGTAGGTATCGGGCTGCCAGGTATGAAAGGGGAATACCGGCATCTTGATGGCAAATGCCACAAAGAAGAGCCAGAACACCCAGTTCTGTTCTTTGGCCGAAAGTGTGGCGCTGTAAAAAGCATTCAAGGCAAAGGAATGCTCGGCATACGGCGTAGGATACGTATGATTATACACGTACATGATGCCGACGAGCATGAGCAAAGAGCCGGTGAATGTATACACAAAGAATTTAAATGTAGCCTGTATCCGGCGTTCGCCTCCCCACTGGCTGCACAGGAAATAGGCCGGGATAACGGCCAGTTCCCAGAAGAAATAAAAGATCAGCACATCCATGGCGGTGAACACACCCATCAGTCCCGATTGTGTCAGCAGCATCAACCCGTAATAAGCGCCGGCATTTTTAAAATTCGTTTTGCCGGTTGCCAGGAAGATGAGAGGAAATGCCAGTGCGGTGAGGGCCGTTAGCAGGTGTCCCATTCCGTCCAGTCCAAGTGTAAGGTTGCTGCCTACATATTTCAGCCAGAAATAGCTTACGTTATTGAGGTAAAAATATTTTGTGTTGTCAGAAAACACGAGGCTGGCCACGGAAATACCCAGGGTGATGAATGAAGCTGCCAGGGCCCATGCCTTTACCTTTTTTTCGTCCCGGATGATGAATGCCACCAGGCCCGCCATCAACGGAAACCAGGTAAGCAGTTCGGGAAATGTTATCCAAATATTTTTAGGGTCCATATCTTCTGATTACAAAAACAATTGAACGATGAATAATATTAAAATGCCCAGCACCATCATCAGTACATAAGCGCCCACCTGGCCGGATTGCAGCAGGCGTATCTGGCGGCTGCTGTAATTAACCGCCTTACCGATGCCGTTCACAAAGCCATCAATGCCCTTCTTCTCCACCACGTTGTTGAAATATTTTCCGATGGCCAGTACCGGCTTTACAATAATGCTGTCATACAACTCATCCACGTACCATTTATTCTCCAGTACTTTACCCAGTCCTGTTTCCTCCTTGTCCGTTTTCTGGTACTGGCTGAACTTATTCCATGCATACAACAGGGCCACCAATGCAGCGGCTACTGAAATACCCATCAGCATGTATTCCTGTGAATGCGACAGGTGATGTTTGGCAGCAACGGCATTGCTTTGTGCAAATACCGGAGCCAGGAATGCTTCCAGCCTATGGCCGCCGTGCATAAATACTTCGGGAATACCCACCAGTCCGCCAACCACTGATAAGATGGCCAGTATGATCAAAGGAATGGTAATCGCTTTCGGACTTTCATGCAGGTGATGTTCCTGTTCATGCGTTCCCCTGAATTTTCCGGTGAAGGTCATGGCATATAACCGGAACATATAGAAGGCCGTCATCACCGCACCCAAAACACCGATACCCCAAAGCACCGGGTTCTTTGCATAAGCCGCAGCCAGTATCTCATCTTTTGAAAAGAACCCGGAGAACGGCGGCATGCCTGCGATAGCCAAACAACCCAATAAAAATGTAAGATGCGTTACACTCATGTATTTTTTCAATCCGCCCATGTTGCGGATGTCCTGTTCGCCGCTCATGGCGTGAATAACACTGCCGGCTCCGAGGAACAGCAATGCTTTGAAGAAAGCATGTGTCATTACGTGAAACACGGCGCCTGTATAAGCACCCACGCCCAATGCCAGGAACATATATCCCAGCTGGCTAACGGTTGAATACGCCAGCACTTTTTTAATATCGTTTTGTTTCAGTGCAATGGTGGCAGCCAGTATTGCAGTAGCTAACCCAACAACGGCTACCACGGTTTGAGAAACCGGCGCCATGGTATACAGGATATTGCTGCGTGCAATCATGTAGATACCGGCGGTAACCATCGTGGCGGCATGTATCAGCGCACTCACCGGGGTAGGTCCTGCCATGGCATCGGGCAACCAGGTATATAAGGGTATCTGTGCACTCTTACCCATGGCACCCACAAATAAGAGCAACGTAATGCCGGTTATGTCTGTGGTGGATAATTTAGAAACCCCGGCAAACACCTGGTGAAAATCAACCGAACCGGCTTTGGCCACCAGCCAGAACACGGCCAGCAGGAAACCCAGGTCGCCAATGCGGTTCATGATGAATGCTTTCTTTGCCGCCACATTATAACTGCTGTTTTTAAACCAGTAGCCAATGAGCAGGTAAGAACAAAGTCCCACCCCTTCCCAGCCGATGAACATGATCACGTAGTTGGCGCCCATCACCAGCAGCAGCATGGAAAACACGAAGAGGTTGAGGTAGGCAAAATATTTTGCAAAATCTTTCGGCTCTTCATCATGCATGTAAGCGGTGGAGTACACGTGGATTAAAAAACCAACACCGGTTATTATCAGTAAGAAAACAGAAGAGAGTTGATCAACCTGGAAATCGAAACCGATCTTAAGAAGATCTGTTTTAATAAAATCAAAATAATGGGCAACGTATGTATTACCCCCTTTAACGCTGAGGAAGACATACACACTGATGAGGAATGAAAGGAAAACCGTTCCGCTGCCTATGATACCGGCCAGGCCTTTGGAAACCTTCTTTCTACCCAGTCCATTGAGTAAGAATCCCAGCAAAGGCAGCACGGGAATTAACCAAACCATGTGTAAGACATTTCTCATATTAAGTCAAAAGTGTCCCGCTGAAGACGGGATTAATTTTTCAGCCTGTTCAAAAAGTTAATATCCACCGAATGAATATTCCGGTACATCATTACAATGATAGCCAGTCCAACGCTTACCTCGGCCGCCGCCACCACCATGATGAAGAACACGAATATCTGTGCATCACTGGCCACGTTGGGCAGGCTTTGTGCAACGGGTGAAGCAGCGTGCATTTTAGAAAAAGCCACCAGCAGTAAATTCACCGAGTTCAGCATCAGCTCTATGCACATAAAGATGATGATGGAGTTGCGGCGGGTGAGTACCCCCACAATGCCGGTGCAGAATAAAGCCAGCGCCAGGCCGATGTACCATTTAATTTCCATATTTATCTCACTAATTATTCGAATGACACCGATCACACGAATTGATTTCAGATATAGTTCGTGTATTTCGCTCCAATTCGTGTTTTATTTTAATTTTTCTTTCCGATCACCACCGCCCCGATCATGGCACTTAAGAACAACACACTGCTTATCTCGAAGGGGATCACATATTCATTAAACAATACCATACCCAGGTTTTTGATGAGCCCGCTGCCGCCGCCTCCCACCTGTATCAGGTTACCGGCACTTTCCGACCGGGCAATGGCCGATACCAGTACCAGGAACAGGCAGCCACCCGATATCAGTCCGGCAAACTGCAGGTAGCGGTTCTTCTGCGGCTCCGACTCGGCATTCAGGTTCATCAGCATCACCACAAACAGGAACAGCACCATAATGGCACCTGCATACACGATGATGTTTACAATGGCCAGGAACTGTGCGTTCAGTAAAATGTAATGCCCGGAAATGGCAAAGAAAACGCCGATAAGGTATAGTATGCTGTACACCGGGCTTTTGCTGGCCACCACCATGATGGCGCATCCCAATGCCAGTGCCGACAATATCCAAAATAATATTTCTGTTATGCTCATAAACTCTTAGTTCGCCGTTGGCCTTTTTACCCGGTTGCCCAATGCCTTTTTGTAAGCCTCAGGGTCATTCACCGGGTGAGGAATCAGTAATTCGTTTTTGTTATAAATAAACTGTTTGCGCTGGTAATCGGCCGGTGCAAATGTTTCGCTTAAATAGATGGCGTCTTTCGGGCAGGCTTCTTCGCACAAGCCGCAGAAAATGCAACGCAGCATGTTGATCTCGTACTTGGCGGCGTATTTTTCTTCCCGGTATAAATTCTCTTCGCCTGTTTTCCGTTCTGCCGCTTCCATGGTAATGGCTTCGGCCGGACAGGCTACTGCACAAAGTCCGCAGGCGGTACAGTTTTCTCTTCCCTGCTCGTCCCTGTTGAGGATGTGCAGCCCCCGGAACACCGGGCTGAAGGGCCTTGTTTTTTCCGGGTAGTTGATGGTTGGCTTCTTCTTGAACATGTGACTGAACGTAATCATCATGCCTTTGAAAATAGAAACCAGGTAAATCCGCTCCAGGAAATTCATTTCCCGGCGGTCCACCTGTTTCATCCTGTTGGTTAATGCCTGCATAAGTATGTATACCGCCAGCGGGCGGATATTTTTTTATAAATTAAAAATGCCAGTTGTTTTCTTTTAGCAGCACCAAGGCTCCTGTTAGCAGCATGTTGAATAATGCCAGCGGGATCAGCACACGCCATCCCAGGTTCATGAGTTGATCGTACCGGAATCTCGGGATCGTCCACCGCACCCACATGAACAGGAAGATGAAACAAACCGCCTTTGCCATCAATGCCAGCACGCCGAACAGGGCCATCCAGTTGGGATCATAGTTGGCTTCATTCACAAAGGGAATGTCGTATCCGCCGAAGAACAGCGTACTCATGATCACACTGCTCACAAACATATTGATGTATTCAGAAAAAAGGTAGAAGCCCAGTTTCATGGATGAATACTCGGTATGATATCCACCGATGAGCTCATTCTCTGCTTCCGGAAGATCAAACGGTGTCCGGTTACATTCGGCAAAAGCGCAGATCAGGAAGATGAGAAAGCCCAGCGGCTGGTACACGATATTCCACAAGCCGGCCTGCTGCTGCAGTACCATTTCCTTCAGGCTTAGGTTACCGGTTACAAACAACAGGGCAATCAGTGAAAGTCCCATCGGTAATTCATAACTGATGATCTGCGATGCGGCCCTCAATCCACCCATCAGTGAGTATTTATTATTGCTTGCCCAGCTGCCGATCATGATCCCGTACACACCCATGCTCACTACGGCAAACACGTAAAGGATGCCAACGTTCACATCGGCGATCTGTAAGGATATTTCCCGGTCAAAGAGCGTGATCTTATCGCCCCAGGGCACCACGGCCCCGGTCATGATGGCAGTAAGCATGGCCAGTGATGGACCGAGAATAAAGAGGAATTTCGATGAGAAATTCGGGATGATCTCTTCTTTGAAGAATAATTTCAGTCCATCTGCCACCGGCTGAAGAATGCCGAATGGCCCGGCACGGTTCGGCCCACGCCTGTCCTGTAAAACAGCCGCCACTTTTCTTTCAGCAAACGTGGTGTACATGGCGATGCCCAGGGAGGCCATCACCACAATAATGATGAGAACCAGTTTCTCAATAATTAAAGGCCAGTCGATCACTAAAAGCATATTCCGTTATTAATATTTTCTATTTACCGTTTGTTGAAAAATCATCGCTGTGCGCCGGACCGTTGATCGAACTCAGGTGAATGCCCGGCTTGTTTACCCCGCTCACGCTGTGGATGTCCATCAGCAGTTTCGGATCCCGTCCGCTCATTACTTCTTTTATGGTATCCTGCGGCATCTCCAGTCCTTTGTATTTGTTGGCACCAATCACCGAGTGACGGCTGATGCTGCTGAGCCCTTCGATTGTCCAGTCACTGGTTTTCTTTTTATCAAAGCGGCAGGTGTTGCAGATCCACCCGGGCTTGCCGTCAAAGCTCTGCACTTCGCCCCATTGGTCTTTGCGGGCGGTAACCCGGTATACTTCATCGCCACGCAGCCAGAGTGTTGCTTTGCCGCAGCACTTCGGGTTTTCGCAGTTGCGGTGTGCATCCACGGGTTTGGTGAACCATACCCGGTTCTTGAACCGGAATGTTTTATCCGTTAATGCGCCCACCGGGCACACATCAATCATGTTTCCGCTGAAATCATTATCGATGGCTTTGGAGATGTAGGTGGATATTTCGGCATGGTCGCCACGATCCAATACTCCATGTACCCGTTTATCGGTTATCTGATCTGCTACATAGGTACAACGGTAGCAAAGGATACACCGGGTCATGTGCAGTTGGATGTACGGACCGATGTCTTCTTTCTCAAAAGTTCTCCGTTTGAATTCGTAACGGGTTCCTTCCTTACCGTGATCATAACCCAGGTCCTGCAGGTGACATTCACCGGCCTGGTCGCAAATGGGGCAATCAAGCGGGTGATTCAATAATAGGAATTCCACCACGCCATTTCTTGCATCGGTTACTTTATCGCTGGTGATGTTTTTCACCACCATGCCATCCATTACGGTGGTACGGCAACTGGCCACCAGTTTAGGCATGGGCCTTGGGTCGGCGGTTGAGCCTGCTGCCACTTCCACCAGGCAGGTACGGCATTTACCGCCGCTGCCCTGCAGTTTGCTGTAATAGCACATGGCAGGAGGAGTTACATCGCCACCTATCTGCCTGGCCGCATTCAATATAGTTGTACCCGGTTCAACATCAATCGTGATGTTGTCGATGGTTACTTTTAATTTTTTTATTTCGTCTGCCATAATTGTTCAAATCTGTTTATGCCGTCGCCGGTACGTGGATCGGATCTGCATAATGTGCCAAACCATAATTCGTTCTCAAACATTCATCCGGGTTTTTCACGTGCCATTCAAATTCGTCGCGGAAATGACGGATGGCCGCTGCCACCGGCCAGGCTGCCGCATCACCCAGCGGGCAGATTGTATTTCCTTCAATCTTACGCTGGATATCCCAGAGCAGGTCGATATCGCTCATCTTTCCTTTACCGTTCTCGATGTTCAGCAATATCTTTTCCATCCAGCCGGTTCCTTCCCGGCAGGGCGAACATTGTCCGCAGCTTTCATGGCGGTAGAACCGGGCCAGTGTATATGTATGTTTTACCACGCATTGATTATCGTCTAATACTATGAAGCCGCCCGACCCCATCATACTGCCGGTGGCAAAACCACCATCGCTCAGGCTTTCGTAGTTCATCAGCCGCTTCTCTCCCTTTGCCGTTGTAAGCAACAGATTGGCAGGAAGGATGGGAACGGAAGATCCGCCCGGTATGCAGGCTTTTAATTTTCTTCCGTTCGGAATGCCGCCGCAGTATTCATCGCTGTAAATAAATTCTTCCACGGAGATGGTCATGTCAATTTCATACACGCCGGGTTTGTTGATGTTGCCGCAGGCGCTCATCAGTTTGGTTCCGGTACTTCTTCCCACGCCGATCTTTGCATATTCTTCCCCTCCTTCGTTAATGATGGGAACTACGGCTGCCAGCGTTTCCACGTTGTTGACAACGGTGGGACTATCGTACAATCCTTTCACCGCCGGGAAGGGAGGTTTGATCCTGGGATTGCCTCTCTTTCCTTCCAGCGATTCAATCAGGGCAGTTTCTTCGCCGCAGATATAAGCGCCGGC